>NZ_JBYSXE010000002.1:108513-174968 GCF_058781925.1 Sphingobium sp. FW306-1B-F04DB
GGATTCGGGCGCGGCCCGAACCCCGAGACGGTTTAGGCGCCTGGCGTCAGCGTGACGGTGACGGAACCGCTGTAGTTGCCAGCGGCCAGTCTACGATCGGTGAGCGAACTCCAGCCCGTGGCAGCGGTCGGGGTGGCGCCGTTCGACGATGCAACCGCGGTGCCGCTCGACGCCGAGGGATCGAACTTGATGTGCGTGTTCGGATCGCTGAGGCTGATATGGCCACCGAAGCGCTGCGCGACAGTCGAGGCGCCGTTGGTGCCGGTCGAATCAAGGAACAGGCCGCCGACCGAGGCGTCGAGATTGTAGCGGATGAACTGCGCAAAGCCGCCATCGGCCAGACCGTTGCCGGTCGACCCGACGCGGGCGAGAACGGCCCGCTCGACATTCACGCTGCTGTTCAGGCCATTGCAGAACGCCACGACCCTGGCGCCGTTCAGCGCGGTCGCGATGTCCTGGGTCACCGTCGAGCGAACCTTGGCGGCACCATCGGTGAGGTCGCCCAGCGTGACGACCGACTGCTGCGCGGTGATGCCGCACTTGCTGTCGACCTGCGCGTTGATGTTGATCGTCTGGCTGACGGTTTCAGCAGAGGCAGTGCCGGCAGTGCCGGCGAGTACGAGGGCCGACGCGGCCGCGAGAATGATACGCTTCACAATGTTGTCTCCTTCAGGGATTGCGGTTCCGGAAAACCCCGGGGGGCGCAGGTGAAATGAGGCCGACGGCCTCCTCGGCGTCATCGGCGCCCGGAACGGGAGCGTCCGATGTTCAAACAGCACACGACGCGTGCGCTGGTCTTCAGGGCGCAGGACCGCGATCATCCGCGGGGCCCTACGACCAGAATCAGTGTGTCCTTGTAGCGCCCCGGCGCGAGCCGGTTCGGCAGCGTCGACTGGGCGGGCCAGTCGATGGTGAGCACGGCGTTGCCGCCGATGGTGATTCCGGGGCCGGACGTCAGGCCCTTTCCGGGATCGGAGCTCGCAAAGTCGCAACGCCCGCCGGTAACCAGATCGCGGGACGCGCATTTACTGCTGCGCACGATCCCCTTGTTGGTCTCGAGCGCCACCGAGGCACCATACACCTTGCTGAACGCAAAACCCGAGCCATCCTCGGAAGCGTCGAGATTGACGAGCGCGCCCTTCTCGGCGGTGACGCCAAGCGCATAGGGCGTGTTGCAGTCGAGGCCCACAGTCACACGCAAGCTGGCGGCGCTTTCCAGATCCGCAGTTGTGGAGGCGTTGACCGGCCCGCTCGCTGCGAAGCCGCAGCGTGGCTTGATTCGCGCGGTCACGTCGATCGATACTGATTCGGAATGCGCGAGCGCTGCGGAAGGGGCCATTCCGATCACGATCGCCGCTGTCAGGCCGACCCGTTCATTGTTCAGATGCGCTCCGGTGCGACGAACGCACTTGAGCCACGAGCCACCGATTCTTGAACGCATAGACCCCCCACACAACAATGCCACCGCACGTCCAAAGCGTTACGGCAATTCCTTGAGCCTCTGGAGCTGCGCGTCTGGTCGCCCAACAGATAAGGTTAAGAAATTGTTAATGGAGGCTTTCTATGAAATGCGTTTCGCTAAGGCAATGGTTAACACGGAATAAATATTCTGTGGCGTCTCCCGTCTCCCACAATGGGACAGCACTCCGCGAAGGCTTATAAAGATTCCACCTGATGTTAACTTTCACATCTCGCGTGAAACCATGCGTTCAGGACTTTGTCGCGGCCGCTGCGGTGAAGCAGGTTGGCGATCCGACTCCGTGTGCGGGGATGTTGTGCTGAGCGGACTGCTCAGTGGATTTCAATCGAAGTCGCGGACCTGCACAAGGAAGGGGACATATGGATCGCGACGGGTGCCGAGGGTCCGATCCGCATCACCTTCCGCCCGCATAACGACCATGGCGTGATGGATCACTGGGTGGACGCAGGGTCGGGCGACCCCGTCCATATCCCGCTGCGTGTCGTCCAGAATGGCGATGGTGCCGAGGTGATGCTGACGCTCTATCGCCAGCCGGGCATGGATGACGAGAAATTCTCGGCCGATGCCAAGTGGATCATGAAGGACCTGACCGCGCTCAAGACGCTGGTCGAGACGCTGCGCTGACGCTTGCGCGCCGACGGCTAGGCGGCGTGGCGCTCGAGCTCGGCGATACGCTCGGAGCAGAGGATATGGACGATACGCCCAAGCTCCTCGACGCGTTCGCCGAGCCAGGTCAGCTCTTCCTCGGTGATGCGGTAGTGCCTGGAATAGCGCGCCTTCACATAGGCGTCCTTCAATTTCTCGAAGCGCGCGCGGTCGCGCTTGGTCTCGCGCGGCCAGGCATCGACCAGCCGCCGGTCGAGCCGCTCGGCCTGGGTGCGCAGGAACCCGAGATTGTGGACGTGCGGGGTGTAGAAAGTGACCACCAGCAGGATGCCATGATACAACCGCTCCGCCGATTGATGAGTCAGGAAGGCTGCGTCCTTTAATCGCCCCTGAGTTTGACTGAAGCGCGCCGTCTCCAACATACCGGCCCCGCTCGGCAACCACTCCTCGAAATACTCCTTGGCCATCGCCAACGCCTGTGCGGGCGTCTTGGGCTTGGGGGTATGAAGCTCGCTGTCCTCGCTCTCGTAGAGCGCGATCCCGTCCTTGGCGATATCCATGAAGAAGTACCGGCCATGCGCGAGCCCGTCATTCACTTCCTGCAAGGTGTGGACGATGAAATTGACGGGGGTCTTCACCGTCCTGGTGATCGCGAATTCGCGCGTCAGCCGCTCCTCGGCCTTCTCCCAGAACTTGATCGGGTCGGTCAGCTTCTGGTTGTTGACGATGATGAGCAGGTCGAAATCGGACTGGTAGCCCTTGGCGGTATGGGGTTCGTCGACCCAGCCGCCGCGCGCGTAGCTGCCATAGAGGATGACCTTGAGGATGCGGCCCTTCTTCTTCCAGTCATGGTTCCCAAGTGCGGTTGCATCCTCGAATTCCTCGAAGAGGATCTGGAGCACGCGGGCCAGGTCGCGCTGCTTGGCGGCGGGAAGATGATCGAGGTCCTTGCGCATGATCAGCAATCTTTTCGTGGAGTGCCAGCGCTTTGGCAAGGCCGGCCTGATCCGAAATGAGTCCGCCCTCCCCGTGTAAGGGGAGGGCGGATATGCGCTCAGTCCTCATCACCCAGCGTGCGCGCCAAGTGCAGCAGCGCGGCGGCGATATGCTGCTCGACATCGTCCACATCGAGCCGGAGCAGCGCGGCGATCGTTGCATAGTCGAGCCCGTCCTGACGGTGGAGGATGAAGACCTGGTAGGTGAACAAGGGCATGGTTGATGCCGCCCTCCAAGGTCTATACGCCCAGCCCGCGTCTGTGGGACGGCAGGCTACGGTCACCAGAATATTGGGGCGCCACGCATGTTCGCACCATCCGCCGCAGCGGATCGATCCGCTGGCGGGGCCGCGAACTGTTCGTCTCCGAAGTGCTCAACGGAAAACGCATCGGAATCTTCGAAACCAGCGACGATGAATACGAACTTCGCTTCGGGCCAGTGCTGCTTGGATACATCAAAGGCGCCAACAGGCTGATACGCATCAAACCGCGCAAACGCCGCAATACTCCTGCTCAAAACTGTCACCCAGCTGACCGGTCTGAAGTGAAACCTACGTGACCGGTTGCACAAACAGACAAACCCGCGCGGGAGCGTGGATGGCGGGAGCCAATGTAATGACCTGCGCAAAAGCGCCATCGCACCACGTCTTCATTTCAGATACCGGGCCCATTCGTCCATGAGCGTGCGCCGCTTTGCGAGCAGATTGCCGCGCCGATACGCGGCTTCCGATTTATCCCGAACGCGGTGTGCGAGCGCTGCTTCAGCGATCTCGCCAGGGTAACTGGTCGTCTCGCTGACCCAGTCGCGAAACGACGACCGGAATCCATGAACGGTGCAGGTTTCCTTCATTTCGCGCAGCAGCTTGGTCAGCGTCATATCCGACATCGGCAGATCGCCACGACTGCCCGGAAAGATATGGAGATGATTGCCAATCCGCAGTTCCGCGCAGCGTCTGAGGATCCGCAGCGCCGATTCTGAGAGCGGCACAACGTGGTCGCGATTGGCCTTCATCCGTCCGGGCAGTATCGCCCAGAGCCCGTTTTTCAGATCGATCTCCTCCCAGCGTGCCCCACGCACCTCGCCTGAGCGCGCCGCCGTCAGAATGGCGAACTCGAGCGCAAGCCGCGAGAAGCTCTCGCGCTCACGCAGCTTCCGCATGAAGGCGGGAACTTCGACATAGGGCATCGCTGCGAAATGTCCGTCCTTCTTCGGCTGGCGCGGCAGCCCCTTGGTGATAGTGCGCATTGGCGCCTCGGTCTCGCGATAGCCGGAGGCATATGCCCAATCGAGCACCGTCCCGATGCGCTGGCGCACGCGCCGCGCAGTCTCCGGCTTGGTGAGCCAGATTTCCGCCAGCACGCCGCGGATCATCGGGCCGGTGATCTCGCTGACGCGAACGTCGCCAAGCGCAGGGAACGCGAATTGCTCGAGCGTACGAATCCACTGCGCCTGGTGCTTGCCGTTTTTCCAGGTCTTCCGGTGGGCCGCGAACACTTTGGCGGTCGCCTCCCGGAATGTCGGGATGCCCGCCGCCCTGCGGCGTTCCAAGACCGGATCGAGCCCCATCTCGACCCAGGCGCGGATTTCTCGCGCACGCTCGCGCGCCAGCGCGAGCGAGACTTTCGAAGCGTTGCCGAGCCCGAAGTCGCGCCGCCGCCCTAATTTCTGAACGCGGCATACCCAGCTCTTGGATCCGTTGGTGCCAACGAGCAGATAGAGCCCGTCACCGTCGCTCAAGCGACCGGGACGTTTGGCTGCACGTACGGCTGTCACTGAGAGGCTTCCCATCGTGTTAAGTTCTCACAATTTTTCCCACGCGCCAAATCGGTCAGAAGCGGATGCTTGTGGATCGCAGGGGACGCGAATCACGTTCAAAGCGGCAGAAACTCTGGGCTTTGTCGATTCGCTATGGAGGTGGAGGGATCAGTCGGTGGCGGAGCGGGAGGGATTCGAACCCTCGATACGGTTTTGCCGTATACTCACTTTCCAGGCGAGCGCCTTCGACCACTCGGCCACCGCTCCGCATGCACTGGAAGGCCAAGCCCCCTATCGCGCGGCGCGGCGGGACGCAAGGCCGGCGTGGATCGGCATCGATGTTCGCGCGTTGCACGCAGCGACGGATCGGCGCAGGAGCACATCATGATCAAGACCCTTCAGTGCATCGTCGCCGCGGCGGGCGCGTTGCTGGCGCCAGCGACGGCGTTGGCACAAGGCCGCGTCCAGCCGATCGAGCTGCCGCCAAGCCTGCCCGCGCTCGCCCCCGCCGAAGCCACGCCCGTCGCGCAGCCTATCCAACCGACACCTGACACCGACTCCGTCGATATCGCCAATCCAGAAGCGGCATCGACCGAAACCGTCGATGCGCCGGCGCCCGTCAACACCGACCCCGCCGACGCTGCCGCCGCGGCGATGGCGGCCGAGATCGCCGAACGCCAGCGCACCGCGGCGCTCAACGCGACGCTTGCGCGCAGCGCCAAGGAGCAGCTCCGTGCCGCCGAAGATGCGCGCAACGCCGCGGCGCGGCAGGCCGAGGCTGGCTATCAGGCCGAGCTCGACGCGCGTGCTGCGGCGATCGCCGAAAGCGACAAGCGCCACGCTGCCGAGATGGCCGAATGGCGCCGACGCGTCGCTGCCTGCCAGTCAGGCGACAAGAAGCAATGCGCGCAATAACGCTTCACCCCGTGCGCCCGGCAGCGCATAACCACGGGGCATTTCAGGTAATTGCCCCCTTTTCATTTGAATGCGGGCCGTTAGTCTGCGGTCCCCGATGATAAAGGTCGCCCTGCTCGCTGCCGCAGCACTCGCTCCGGTTGCCTGGTTCGCGCTTGCGCCGGGCAATGCGCCCGCCCCGAGTCCCGCCGAAATCGCGGCGGGCGCGCCCACGACCGACTGGGTCGACATTCCCGAGGACGAACTGCTGCTCATGGAGACCGCCGAGGGCGGCCGCATCGTCATCCAGCTCGCCCCCGACTTCGCGCCGGTCCATGTCGACAATGTCCGCAAGATCGCGGCAGCGCGCTGGTGGGATGGCACCAGCATCAACCGCGTGCAGGACAATTATGTCGCGCAATGGGGCGATGCGACCGAGAAGAAGGCGCTCCCCAAAGGCGTAGTCGCCAGGCCCGCCGCGGAGTATGTCCGCGCGCAAAAGGGGCTGTCGCCCGACTGGATCGAATGGCCTGATCCCTATGCCCGGCGAACGGGCTTCTGGAAGGGCTGGCCCGTCGGCGGCGATGGCGAGAATGTCTGGCTCACGCATTGCTACGGCATGGTCGGTGTCGGCCGCAACCTTGCGCCGGACACAGGCTCTGGCGCCGAGCTCTATGCAGTCATCGGCCAGGCGCCGCGCCATCTCGACCGCAATATCGCGCTTGTCGGGCGCGTGATTGAGGGCATGGAGTTCCTCGCCTCGCGCCCCCGCGGCACCGGCGATCTCGGTTTCTACACCGATCCGCGCGAGCGCATCGCGATCGGCAGCATCAAACCGATGCGCGAGGCCGAACCCGGTGCAAAGTCGCGCCACCAATATCTGGCGTCGAAGAGCTTCGTCGCCTATCGCGACGCGCGCGCCAACCGCCGCGACCCCTTTTTCAACGTGCCCGCGGGCGGCGCGGACGTCTGCAATATCCCCGTGCCGGTCCGACGGGCGTCCTGAAGATATCTCAGCGTAGCCGCATCTCGCCTTCGGTGATCTCTACCTTGGCGACGCGCGCAAGGAAGCTCTGGCCGAGCAGCGACACGCCCAGGTCATTTTCCGCGACCATCGCCTCGACATTGGTTGCCGATACCGGCCCGATTGCGAGCCGGTCGAGCCTGACGGGCTTGAGCTTCACCTCGCCATTGGCGGACATGGCGCGCGCCGTGAATTCGCCCGACTGGGAGCCGATCCCCGCGCGTTGCGCGTCGGCGCGCGTCAGCACCACCGCGCTCGCCCCCGAATCGACGAGGAAGCGGATCATCGCGCCATTGACCTGCGCCTCGGCATAGAAATGGCTGTCGGGCGCGCGGCGCAGAACGACTTCGGCGAGGCCGTTGCCCGCCTGCTCGACGCGCGGCTGCGCGACGTCGGTTGCGGCGTTATCGGCAAGGACATTGGCGGCCTGGCCCGTCTGACCGGGCCGGAGCCCGGGCGTGGTCGGCCCGCCGGGCATGAGTGCGAGCAGCGCGATCGCGCCGAGGCAGATCAGGAAAACCAGCCGCATCATATCGCAACCCCCTGCGGACCCCGCGCCGCCGACGCTTGCCCGCCGGTCGACGCCTGCGGTTCATGCCCGCAAAGCAGCGCCGCTTCAAGCAAGGCGCGACGAATCGAATCGCCGGTGCCGACAAACACACGCTTTGCTCGCGCGGCGGTGCGGGTCAGCGCGCGAGATCGAGCTCGACGTATCGCTGCAATGGTGCGCATGCTGCCTGACGCGGCGCAGCCACGCGCTGCCCGGCGTGCCACGCCTGAAACATCAAGATGTCCCACAGGCAGAAGTGCCAACGCCGCTTGCCCGACACATGCTCCTCCCAGATCCGCCGTACGAGCGCGGCATCGAAAAATCCCTCGTCGCGCAGCCGGTTCGGCTCGAGCAACGCCTCGGCCCAGTCGCGCAGCGGCCCACGCAGCCAGGTCGCGACGGGCAGGCCGAAACCTTGCTTGGGTCGGTCGATCAGCGCGGCGGGAACATGGCGGTCGAGCACCTGCCGCAATATCTGTTTGCCGCGCCCGCCGCTGACCTTGGCCGACATCGGCAGGCGCCACGCGAATTCGACGATACGGTGGTCGAGGAAGGGCACGCGCGTCTCGAGGCTCACGGCCATGCTCGCGCGATCGACCTTTGCGAGGATGTCGTCGGGCAGATAGCCCAGCGTATCGAGATACATCATCCGCTGCCGGATATCGGCAAAGGGCGCCGCGACGCTATCGACTGTCGCGATGTCGTCGCTGCCGCCAGCCGCCAGCAGGCCCGCAGGCTTTCCGATTGTCATGAATTCCCGGCAGAAAGCGGCATCGGAATCGGCGCGAAACAGCCCGCCGATCTTGGCGAGCCGGTCTGCGGGCGCGAGGCGGCGCAGATGGGGCGGGAGCGCACGTTCGGCAAGGCTCGCGATCCCTGAGAGCGCAGCAGCCTCGAGCGAACGCCCCAGCGCACGCCTGAGCGGCAAGGGCACGCGCGCGAGCGAGCGACGCATGTGCGCCGCGCGGTGATAACGCGCATAGCCCGCGAACAACTCGTCGCCGCCATCGCCCGAAAGGCAGACGGTGACGTGCTGCCGGGTGAGCTTGCTGACCAGATAGGTCGGAATTTGCGAGGGATCGGCAAAGGGTTCGTCCCAGATCGCGGGGAGCTGCGGAATGACCGCGAGCGCGTCGTCCGCGCTGACATACATTTCGCAATGCTCGGTGCCGAGATGCTCGGCCACCGCGCGTGCATGGGGCGCCTCGTCGAACGCCGCATCCTCGAAGCCGATCGAGAAGGTCCGCACCGGACGTGCCGCGACCGACTGCATCAGCGCCACGATCGTCGAACTGTCGACCCCGCCCGACAGAAACGCGCCCAGCGGGACATCGGCTTCCATCCGCCGCGCCACCGCGTCGCGCAATAACGCCTGGAGCTCATCGACCAATGCGGGTTCATCTGCGCGCGGCGAAGCGGCGCCCGTCCGTGCCACTTCGGTGAAATCCCAATAGCAGATCGGATCGCTCACCGTCCGGCCGCAATCGGTGACGATCAGGTAATGCGCCGCGGGCAGCTTGCGCATGCCCTGCCAGATGCTGCGCGGCGCGGGCACATAACTGTGCCGCAGGAACAGCGCGAGCGCGCCGCGATCGACCTCGGGCACGAAGCCGGGATGGGCCGCAATCGCCTTGAGTTCCGAGGCGAACAGGAACGCCCGCGCGGCCTGCCCATAATAGAGCGGCTTTTCGCCGAGCCGGTCGCGCGCGAGAAACAGCGCGCGCGCCTCGCGATCCCACAATGCAAAGGCGAACATCCCGTTGAGGCGCGTCAGCGTCCCTTCGACACCCCAATGCTCGAGGGCGGCGAGCATCACCTCGGTATCCGAATGCCCCTTCCATCCCGGCGCGGCGCCCAGAGCCTCGAGCTGGGTGCGCAGCGCCCCGTGGTTATAGATCTCGCCGTTATAGACGATCACATAGCGCCCGCTGGCCGACGCCATGGGCTGGTGCCCCGCGGGTGAGAGATCGATGATCGACAGGCGGCGATGCCCGAGCGCCAGCCGTGCGTCCGGCTCGATCCAGTGACCTGCGTCGTCGGGGCCGCGATGCACGATCGCATCGGTCATCGCCCCGATGATCGCCACAGCCTCGGCCGAACTGAATGAAGGATCGAAGAACCCGGCAATGCCACACATCGATAGTCATTCCTCCCGGATCGGCCCGATCATTTTCCGCGCCGTGGCGGGCGCGACACGCGCGCGCCCTGCGTGGTTCAGTCGTGGCGTTGCCCGAAGAGGCGGCGAACCGCGGCCCTGGCCGACGAAGCGCCCGGAATCCGCGCAACCATGCCCCGGAGCCCGCGCTGGGCGCCAATCGTCTCATCATCGGTGCGATAATGGTTCGGATAGCGATAATAATAATGGATGGCGTCGCCATAGCTGCGCCGCGCATGTTCGGCATAATCGACACGGTTGAGCACCGCGCCGGTGATCTCGTCGCCGAACACTTCGACCGCCACGCGGGCTGCCTCGGGGTGCGATCGACCCCAATCGAGCACCAGGATCGTCGCGTCGGCAACACCCGAAAGGATCTTGGCATCAAGCACGGGCAGGATCGGCGGTGCATCGAGCACGATGAGGTCGAAGCGATCGCGCAACTGCTCGAGCATCTCTTCGAGCCGTGGCGAGGAAATCAGCGCGCTCGCATCGGCAGCCGATTGATTGGCGCTGATCTTGACGAACTTGCTGAGCTGATGATCGGGCACGAGGACCTCGTCAAGCCCGGCGCGGTTGCTCAGATACGCAACGACGTCGGGGGTTTGCGGCTCCTCGCCGTGCGGCCTGTTGAGCATCGGTCGCCGCAGATCGACATCGACGGTGACAGCCTTGTGCCCGAGCGCACTCGCCGCGGCGGCAAGCCCCGCCGCGACGGTCGACTTGCCCTCGTTGACGAGCGGCGACGTGATCACCACCACCATCGATCCCGTCTTGTTCACCCGCGCGAGCAGCTCGATATAGAGGTTGCGCAGCGCCTCGGGGAAGACCGAGCCGGGTCGCTCGGCGATCAGCGCATGCGGGGCGGACAGCGCATTGCGGCGCGACACGTCGGGGATCATCGCCAGTGTCGGCAGGCCAAGCGCGCGCTCGACGTGCGCCGCGGTGCGCAGGCGACTATCCACATTCTCCGCGACGAAGGCGAGGATCATGCCCAGGATCACGCCACCGATCAGCGCGACCGCCAGGGTTCGCTTGGGCTCGGGATGGCTCGGCAGGACGGGTACGGGGGCGCTCGAGATGATGCGCATGTCCGGACGGGCCTGCTCGGGCTTGGCGATCAGCTCCTTCAACTGGGTCAGCAGCGAGAGATAGAGCTGATGGCTCGTGTCCGCCTCGCGCTGAAGCTCCTTCAGACTGACGATGCGGTTCATGTCGCGCGCGTTCGACGCGCGCAACGCGCCGAGATCGCCTGCAAGCGCACCCGTCCGCGCGGCATCGGCGCGGCTGTCGATCGTCGCGTTGCGCGTCGTCGCCGCGGTTGCACGCGCCATTTCCTCACCCATGCGCTCGCGGATCTGCGCGAGTTCCGCGGTAGCCTTGGCGCGATCGGGGTGCCCGGGACCGTAAAAGCTCGAAAGATCGGCGACCTTTGCAGCCAACACCGCCTCGCGTCCCTTGAGTTCGTTGAGCACGGGCGAACTCGCGATCACCGCGGAAGCGCTCGCCACACCGCTCGCGCGGTTGCTGCTCAGTGCGCTTGACGCCTTGGCTTCGGACAGGGCGCCCGCGACGCGCGACAGCAGCGCGTTGTTGATCTCCTCCGGACGCGCGGTGAACAGGTTGTTCGCGCGCATGTAACCCGCCACCGCGGAGTCCTCGGACTCCAGCTTGCCGCGCAGATCATTCACGCGCTTGGACAGATCGGCGATCGCCCGCCGGCGCGAATTGCGCTCTTCGGAGCGCTGCGCTTCGACATGCGACTGCACGATCCGGTTGGCGAGATGGCTCGCCTTGTAGGGGTCGCCTGAACTTACCGAGACGTCGATCAGGTGCGACCGTCCGAGCCGCGTCACCGCCGTGCGTTGCATCAGCGCGTCGGTCACTTCTTCCAGCTTTGCCTTCTCCGCAGCCTGATTGACGTCCTGCGCGCTCATTTCGGACATCAGCGCGCTCTGTTCGAGCTTGGGAGGGGGCGGCTGCAATCCGATGCGCTGCATCAGGTTGAGGTCGCGATGGACCGCGGACGTGAACTCGGGATCCTGGGTCAGATTGGCATTGCGCACGACGCGTCGCGCCAGTGCACGCGACTGCAGCAGTTCCATCCGCGTCGAGATGCGCAGCTCCTCATCGGGGGTTGCGACAACGTTGACGCCTTGCGCGTCCGCAATGTCCTTGTCGGGCTGCACCATGACGACCGCCGAACTCGTGTAGATCGGCCGCGTCATCAGAAGCGCCAGCACGGTCAGTGCCAATACTCCGAGCATCGCGCCGATCAGCAGCGCGCGATGGCGCATCATGATGCGCCAGATTTCGATCATGCCGACATAGGCCGCCTCGGTGCGCGAATTAGGGCGCCAGGGCTCGGCGACCCCGACGGGTCTTAGCGGTTGCGGTTCAACGATGCGGGCGATCTTGCGATCGGACATTACATTCCCCCCATCTCCAATGGTCGGGGCACCACTCGGCCTCGGGTCTGGCGGCACGGCACCGGTCAAATATTCTATGGCACACCGGCCTCGTGGCCAGAGATCAAATAGATAGCCCGGCGACTCTGGAGATTAGCGCCGCACTCGACAAATTCCCTTTGGAAGTAGGGGCGCGGGCATCGGGCTAGGCGCGACACCGCCGCAGCAGGTGCCGGCCAGCCCGCCCCAGGGCTCAGTTGCATGAGGCGATCTGCTGATCCTCCTCGCCGATGCCGCGCATGACCGCCCAGATCGCCGCCTGGGTCCGATTGAGCACGTTGAGCTTTCGGAGAATCGCCTTGATGTGCACCTTGACCGTGGCCTCGGTGATGTTGAGGCGTCGCGCGATCACCTTGTTGGCCTCACCGCAGACGAGGCATTGGAGAATCTCGATCTCGCGATCCGACAGGTTGACCGAGGCGCGGCTCGCCTCCCAGTCGCCGCTGGCGGGCTGCCAGTGCATATTGGTCAGCGATTCCACGACCTGGGTCGGCACGACCTTCTCGCCGAGCGCGATGAGATTGAGCGCGCCCGCGAGCGGTTCGCACGAGATCGCCTTGACCAGATAGCCGTCGGCGCCCGCTTCGAACGCACGCGCAATCGCGTCGAGCCGATAATTGTCGGCCATTATGACGACACGACAGTCGGGGAAGCGCTGGCGCAGCTTCCGGCAGGAGTCGAGTCCTTCCTTGTCCGACGTGGAATCGACGATGAACAGGCAATGCAGGTTGCCGTTTTCATTGTCACCGCTGAGTTGTTCGGCATCCTGGACGACGTCGAGGACGTTGAAAGATTGTTCGGTAAGGATCCTTCTCAGTCCCTCCCGAACTATTTCGTTTCTGCCGAGAATAGATACCTGAATATTGTCACGCATAACACCCTCCATTGCGCTTCTGGCAACCCATGGAACAAGGATTATGCGACCCCCACCTTTAAAAGATTTTCGTCCCTGAACAGATTAATATTTGTTGCCAAAGAGCCTTGTTTATTCGGCCAATTAAAGATCTGCATCTCTGACAACAGATATACGCACAATAAATTCTTCTGTCCCACTACGGACCAATAGACGGTCACTCGGATTGCCGATACAGCAAACCCGCCACCTTTTGCCGCAGATGTGACAGACACCCTCTCAGTGCGTTAAGAAGAGGCTAATGCCATTCGGATGGCATTTCCAATGGGATTATTACGTACGTCATCCTTCGGCGTAGATCTCTGTCCAGTCGAGCCGTGACAGATCCACAAGGGTCAGATCGGTCTCGCCCGAAAGGTGCACCGGCTCGACCAAATTGACGCGCTGGGGCCGATCGATCCGAATCGTCCGCCACCCCCTTTGCTTGGGAATCACGAAATCCTTGGAAGGATTATCCCCGATATAGGTAAGGCTTTGCCCGGACAGCCCGTAAAGTGCCTCGATGCATTCGAAGGCGCGCGGATGCGGCTTCCAATAGGCGCGCCCCCACAGATCGGTGCAGATCAACGGCCACAGCCCCTGCGCCGGGAGCCCGAGCGCGCGTATCTTCTGCTGCTGCGCAACCAGAAACCCGTCGGTCACGAGCGCGAGACGCAGCCCCGGCGGCCGTTCGGCGCCAAGCAGCTTCTCCGCATCGCGCGCCAGGCGAATCTCGGGCGAGTGCCGCCGGTAGACGTCGACCGCCTGCCCGATCAGCTCAGGGGTTGCGCGGATACCGAGATCGGCGCAGGTCCGGTCGAACACGTCCCCCCTGCATCCCGCGTCGAAAAGCGCGCAAGCGCATTCGGCAAAGCCCGAAATCCTGAACCGCTGCTGCATCCATGCCCCGACCGCCCGAAATCCGCTCACGACATAGTCGCGCTCGAGGTACAGCGTGTCATCGAGGTCGAAGACGACAACGCGTTCGACACGCTCCTGCGGTGAGGGCTGCGCGATCATGGCACGACAAATACCGCCGCGTCATAACGCAGCATCGCGACATTCTCGCGCCACATGTCATGTGCGGTCGGAGGCCTGTTCATCACTTCTTCGAGGAGCCATGTGGAAAAGGTAGCGCCCGCCCGATGCGCAAGGGGATATCCGCCGCCGAATCGGGCATTGATCTCGAAGACCCTCGCGTTGCCGCGATCGTCGACCATCGCCTGGAAGCACAGTGCGCCGCGCGGCCCGGGCAGTGCCGCTGCGAGATCGGCGGCGATGTGCTCTAGCTGGGGCGATCGCCGCGTTATCCCCTTCTCGACTTCACCCGCGCGAATCTGGATACGCTCGTGCGGGACCGCGCAACGCAATTGCCCCGCCCTGTCGAAGAACATGTTCACGGTATGCTCGCGCCCCGCGAGAAGCTCCTGCGCGACAAAGGGCTCGTCGGTGTCGATTGCGCGCAGCTCGGCGACATCACGGACGATGCGGACGCCCCGGCCCGAACTGCCATGCGCCGGCTTGATGAGCAGCGGCCAGAGCCATTGGTCCGCGGTTTCCGCCGCGATGTCGAGCGCGGCAGTGCGCGGCGCGGGAATGCCATGCCGCACCAGAAATTCGGCGGTAAGCAGCTTGTCGCGCGCAATGTCGACAAGCTCGGGCGCACTGATCGAAACGGTCGTCCCGATCGCCGCGAACCTGTCGCGCGCCAGCGCCAGCGGATAGAGCTCGGGATCGATGGTCGGAACGACGAGCGAAATGCCATTGTCCCGGCAGAGCGCGAACACGGCATCGGCATAGCCGGGATCATCGGCGCGCGGCACCGCGAACGCACGGTCGGCCTCATGGCAGGCGGGACTCCATTCGGGGCGTAGATCGCACGCAAAAAGGGCCAGCTCCACGCCAAGCGTCGCCGCCGAGGAGCGGAAGCTGCGCAGCAGTTCGACGCGCCTGCCCGCCGAAGTGATCAGCATGGCGATACGCTGCCCTCCCGCGCCGCCCGGCACCGGGGCGGTGCCCTCGATCTGTCCTGCAGGCAACGCGCGCATCGCCGCCTTCACCCCAGCGCCCGGACGAGGACGAAGGCCTCGGCCGCGGCCCTGCACATCGTTGCGCCGCGCAGCTTCGCTAGCGCCGCAAGCGCCTCGGTTGACCGCTCGTGCGGAAACGGTCTGACCTGCGAGGCATAGCATTGGAACGCCTCGAGCTTGGCATCGAGATGATCGGCGATGTCGACGAACAGCGTTGGCTGGAATCCGGGGGTTATATAAGGCGCATACCAGTTGGTCTCCGACAGTGTCTCATAGGCGAGCACCAGTCGGGGAAATGCCTCGAAGCATGGACGCGCCGCGACCAGTGCCGACTGGAACAGGATCTGGTGGTCGAGATGGATGTCTCCGACAAAGGGAATGAACAGGGCGTCGGGCCGCTCGGCCGCGATGAGGGCGCTCAGCCTGTCATTGAGCTGGGCGTGCGGCACGCGATCGAGTTCGGCGGCAGGGAAGTCGAGCCAGTGTCGCTCGGCAACCCCGAGCCGCGCGTGCGCACTCGCCATTTCCGCCTCGAGCGCGTCGACCGCGGACTGCGCGTAGCGCGGCGGCCCGCCGCGCGTCGCGAGCACGACGCTGACCCGGCATCCCGCGGCGGCAAGCCGCGCGATCGTTCCGCCGCACCCGAGCACCTCATCGTCGGGGTGCGGCGCTATCACCATTGCGCGACGGATCCCTTCAAGCACGCACCCCTCCCCCTTCAACGCCCAGCCGCGCATGGAGCTTGGGCAAGCCTCCGGCGCAATCCCACTCGCTGATCCACAGGCCGCGACCGTCGCCGCAGCATACCGCAAAGCCCGTCGCGTCGCGCGCGATGACCTGTCCCGCCGACGCGACATGGCGCGTAGCCTCGGGCCATGGCTGCGCCCGCCAGACGATGAGTCGTTCTGTCCCGCTGCCGGTGAAGGCGCCCGGATAGGGTCGCCCGACCGCCCGGATCAGCCGATCGACCTCCTCCACCGGGCGGCACCAGTCGATCCGTCCGTCCTCGGGTGTGCGCCGCGCCGCCCAGCTCGCATATTGCGTATCCTGGAGAACGCGTGGTGCCTGCCCCGTCGCGATCAGCGGAAGGCTCTCGGCAAGCATGGCGGACAGCGCGGTCATGTGACGCGCGTAGAGCGCCCCGACCGTCTCCGCCGCACCGACATGCAGGAAATGCTGGTTGAGGATCGGCCCGCTGTCGACGCCGTCATCCATCCAGAACAGCGTCGACGCGGTGATGTTGTAGCCCAGCAGGATCGTCCACGGGATCACCGCGCGCCCGCGAAGCTGGGGCAGCGGTGCCGGATGATAGCCGACCACCCTGCCCCCGGCGGCCTCGAGAAAGGTCGGCCGACAGATCTGCGACCAGCCAATCACGAAGGTGCAATCAGGCGCCACCTCGCCAACCGCGTCAAGCGCCTCGGGACCGTTGCTGTTGGCGATGCGCAGGACACGCGCACCCGCATGCTCTGCATCGGTGCCGAGATCGACAAAGTCCGAATGCCGTGCAGCCAGATCGGCTGGTAGCGTCATCACTCCGGCGAGCGACCACTGGGGCGACGCGGCGATCGCTTCAAGTGCGATTCGCGTGCTCTCAACCGCGCCGACGAGCATCGCCCGCATACACGCTCCGTATCGCTGGATGATTGACCCGCTCGCCGCGCACCAGCACGACCAACGTGCGGAGCACGATCCGGACGTCGAGCCGCCCTGAGGCGTTTCTGACATACCAGAGATCGAGCGAAAGCTTGTCCTCCTCGGTCAGCAGCGTATTGCCGTTGATCTGCGCCCAGCCCGTCAGTCCCGGCCGCACACTGCCGCGAAGCGCACCCGCCTCGCCTGCGAGCAGCTTTGATTCGGGCAGCATCGGCCGCGGACCGACCAGGCTCATATCGCCCCGCAGCACGTTGACGAGCTGCGGGATCTCGTCGAGCCGCAAGCGGCGGAGGATACGGCCGAGGCGCGCGGTCCGCGCTGCATCATCGGCGAGTTGCCCGTCGGGGCCGCAGATCTGCGTCATCGTCCGGAACTTGAACAGCCGGAACAGCCGGCCATGAAGGCCGCTGCGCGTCTGCGTGAAAAGGATCGGCCGCCCCATGAACAGCGCGACGAGAAGCGCGACGAAGAGCGCGACCGGCGCCAGCACGACAAGGCCGAGCGACGCCGCGACAACGTCGCAGATCCGTTGTCCGACGCGATTGCGACCCGGGCGCAGTACCTTATGGCCGCCGTCGAGCCCCATGGTGCGGAGCAGGATCGCGTTGACCTTGTCGACGGAATAGATCTGCTCGGCGGTGCGGCGCGCCTCGGCGCCCATGGCGACGGCGAGTCCGGGGTCATCGATGAAGCGCACCATGGCATCGGCGAGCGCGGCCGCGTCGCGCGGCGGGACGAGATATCCGTTCACGCCCTCGACGATCGGTTCGCGGCACCCGGGCATATCGGTGGTGATCACCGCGCGGCCAATAGCCATCGCCTCGAGGATCGTGCGGGGCAGCCCTTCACGGTAATAGCTGGGCAGCACGAACACCGTGGCGCGCGCGAGCACCGGCGCCACATCGCGCGTTTCGCCAAGATATTCGATCAGTCCTTCGTCATGCCAGCGCGCGATCTCGGCGGCGCCGATGCCCGTGGGATTGGAATCGAGCGGGCCGAGCAGCACGCAGCGCGCCTGCGCGCCCCGTTCGCGCAGCAGCCGCGCAGCGTCCACGAACTCGCACAGGCCCTTGTCGCGCAGCAGCCGCGCGACCATCAGGAAGCATGGCGGGCCGGCGGGTACAGGCTGGGCGGCAAAGCGGTCGATATCGATCCCCGAGCCGGGAACCTGGACCACGACATGCACATCATCGATGATACCATGGCGCAGCATCTCAGCACGATCGTCACGATTGAAGACGAATATCGCCGCAGCACGAGCCACCGCGATCCGGTAAAGTCGCGCGACCACCGTGCGCAGCCAGCGCGATCCAGCGCCCGGCGTGAAGACATGGCCGAGCCCGCTGACCATCGCGAAAAACCGGCCGCGGCCGGCGATGCGCATGGCGATGCCCGCATAGATGATCGGCTTTTGCGTATAGGCGAGCAGTACGTCCGGACGTTCGCGACGCACCAGCGAGATCAGTGCGATGAGCGTGGCGATATCCGCGAAGGGATTGGTGCCCGTCCGGCGCATCGCGACCCGGCGATATTCCACGCCCATCGCGGCAAGCTGCTGCGCGACCTCGGCATCCTCCTCTGGCGCGCAGGCGATGACCTGATGCCCCGCCTCGACCATCGCCGCCAGCAACGCGCCGCGGAAGTTGACGAGTGAATAGGCGAGGCTGGCAACGACGACGAGCTTCATGCCAGCGCGCCCTTTTCATGCGGCTTGCGGCCCAGGGCGGCCGCACCATGGCGGTCGAGCACGTCGCGGTAGAGATCGGCGTAGCGAGTCGCGATATCGGCTAGGGCATAGTGGCGTTCGATGCGGGTCCGCGCCGCGGCGCCGCGACGCCGCCGGCCTTCGGCACCGGCCTCGGCCAGCGCGACCAGCGCCCGGGCCAGCGCCTCGGGATCGCGCGGCGGCACGACATAACCCGTGTCGTCGATGATTCGCCGGCTTTCCCCCACGTCAGTCGCGATGCAGGGGACGCCGCAGGCCATCGCCTCGCCAACGATATTCGGAAAGCCCTCGCCCCAGGCGGATGGCAGCGCGAGAATATCGAGACCCGCGAGCCATGATGCGACGTCCGGGCGACCTTCGGATAGCGTGTATCGGTCGCGGGGCAGCGCTCGCGCCACTGCGCCGACATGCGACGCCTCCGGCGAGGTCATCCCTTGCCCGACGATGAGCAGGTGGATATCGGCGCCCAGCGCGCGCGCGCGGCTGACCGCCTCGACCAGATTGTCCGAATCCTTCATCGGGTGCGCGCGCGCTACCATGCCGACGAGTACGGCTTCCTCGCCGATGCCGAACAGACTTCGGACGCGCCTTGCCGCATCGGGGTCGGGGCGAAGCAGCCCACAGTCAAAGCCATTGGGAATGACCAGCGAACGTTCGGGGCAATAGCCCAGCGCTTCATATTGCGCGCGCGCCGCGTGCGCGTTGTAAACGATCGCCGCGGGCCGTTTCGAAAGCGTCGCGCCCAGCCGCAACACGCGCTGCGTCGTCCATTTCTCGTTGCGGATATCATCGAGCGAATGCCGCACGTTCCAGATCAACGGAGTGGCGCTATGCGCCGCGCGCACCGCCAGCCACGACGCGATATGCCCATGGTGCATCCACCCCATCACCAGAGCGGGGCGACGAGCTCGCGCCACGCGCATCAACCGCAGCGCCGCGGCAGGCGACCCAAGACCGGGGCGCATCGACAAGGCGTCGATCGGGGTGCCGCCCGC
This sequence comes from Sphingobium sp. FW306-1B-F04DB, assembly GCF_058781925.1. Lineage (NCBI taxonomy): Bacteria > Pseudomonadati > Pseudomonadota > Alphaproteobacteria > Sphingomonadales > Sphingobiaceae > Sphingobium > Sphingobium sp. FW306-1B-F04DB. The sequence goes on from NZ_JBYSXE010000002.1 coordinate 127,741, forward strand.
CGCGATCCGCTTGCCGACAGGACCTGGGGTCATCAGGCTCAATATGCGCTGCGTGAAGCCGGACTGCTCGTCCATACCGGCGCCGACGAGTCGGGCGAGCATGGTTTCCGCGCCCCCGACATTGAGCGCGGTGATCACGTGCAGCAGCGTCAATTCCGGCATAATTCCCGACCGCCCCCGAACAAACTCCTGCCGATCCTCCGCCCGGCAGCTACGCCCTGAATGCTAGCGTTCCAGCGATGGCGCGCGGCCGGAAATTCCGGTCACTATCCTTTCGAAGCGGCTGTGCACGCATCAACCGCCGTGCGGCGCATCCGCGATCGCCGTGGAGCGCGACACCAGGCCGCCAGAATGACGAAAACTACCCCCAGAGGCGACTCTCCGGCCAAATTCGGCCTCTGGGATAGCTGGCACATCAAAAGGGGTGGAGCGCTACTCCGATTCAGCTTGCTCCGATGAGCGCGTTCATTTGCGCGTTTATGAACATATTCTTCACCTTGTGGAGCGCGCCGCGAGCCGACCGTTCATTCGGCAAAGGCAGCGAACGGGGCCGGCCCGGAGCACTCCACACTTCAGCCGGTGGGTCGCGACATCAACCGCATGCCGGACAACGTTCCGTGCATGATCAATGGTGGGGGCATTGTGGCTCGTGTTGGACTTGCTGACGACACCCAGATTTCGCCGTTACAGCCGCAACGCGGTCATATTGGCGGCTGACAGCCTCGCCACGGGCGCGGCGCTTGCGATGGCACTGTCGCTGCGGATGAACGGGCAAATCCCGCCGCACATGATGAAGGGCCTCATTGACGCGCTGCCCGTCACGATCGTGACGGCCATGCTCGTCTTCTATGTCGCTGGCCTGCATCGCCGTGTGTGGCGCTTCACCTCGATGCCCGATATGGCGGTTCTCGTCGAGGCGGCAACCGCCGCCATTGCGTGTAGCACCCTAGCGATCGTCGTGCTCGGCCGCGCCGAATGGATGCCGCTGTCGCTGCCGATCGTGCAGTGGTTCATTCTCGTCGTGTTCTTGGGCAGCGCGCGCTTCGTCAGACGCACCCTACGCGATCGCCTGAACGTGAGCGCTCTGACAACCCCCAGGGACGACGAGACGCGGACGCAGCCGCTGCGCACGATCATTGTCGGTTCGCCCGAGAATGCCGAGGTGCTGCTCCACCAGCTCGAAATCGCGCCCGGGGCGGGTTATCGCGCCGTCGGCATCCTCGATCTGACCGGCCGGGATGTCAGCCTGAAGCTGCACGGCGTTCCGATCCTGGGCGCCTTTGATTTTCTCGAGCAGGCGGTTCAGCAGCTCGACGCGGCGCGTCAGCGGCCCGAGGCCCTGATCATCGCGGGCAATGGCGGTTGCCTGCCGCCGCAGCGCATCGTCCGGCTGGTGTCGGAAGCACAGGGCCTAGGGCTGCGCGTGGTCCGCTCGCTGCATCCTGCCGATCCCGGTGCCGCGCGCCAGGCGCCGCTCAGCCTTCAGGCGATCGACCTTGCCGACCTTCTCGGCCGGCCGCAAACCCAGCTCGAACATGCCGCGATCAATCGGGCGATAGCCGGCCGGCGCGTGCTCGTGACGGGTGCCGGCGGCACGATCGGGCGCGAGCTTGTCCGTCAGATCGCCTCGATGAATCCCGCGCATGTGATCCTGCTCGATGCGGGCGAATTCAATCTCTACTCGGTCGACATGGAATTGGCCGAGCATTTCCCGGACGTGCCGCGCTCGGCGGTGCTCTGCTCGATCCGCCAGCGCCAGAGCGTGATGGACGCCTTCGAGCAGTTCCGCCCCGAACTCGTCTTCCACGCCGCGGCGTTGAAGCATGTCCCGCTGGTCGAGCAGAATCCGTGCGCGGGCGTGATGACCAACGTGCTCGGCACGCGCAACGTCGCCGACGCGGCCCGGCAATGGGGCGCACGGGCGATGGTGCAGATCTCGACCGACAAAGCGGTCAATCCGGTGGGCGTGATGGGCGCGACCAAACGGCTCGGCGAGCTGTATTGCCAGGCGCTCGACCTTGAAAACTGCCGGACCGACAATCCCGCGCGCTTCATGACGGTGCGCTTCGGCAACGTGCTGGGCTCGAGCGGATCGCTGATTCCGCTGTTCCAGCGTCAGCTCGAGCTGCACCGGCCGCTCACCGTTACGCATCCCGATGTCGAACGCTATTTCATGACCGTGCACGAGGCGGTGCAGCTCACGCTGCAAAGCACGGCATGCGCGCTCGAGGGCGATCTCGGCCGTGGCCGCATCTTCGTCCTCGATATGGGCGCGCCTATCAAGATCCTCGACATTGCGCGGCGGATGATCCGCCTCGCCGGATTGGTCCCCGAGCGCGACGTCCCGATCGATATTGTCGGGCTGCGCCCCGGCGAAAAGCTGTTCGAGGAACTCTTCGATGAAAGCGAAAACAAGCTGCCGTCGAGTGTTCCCGGGGTATTCGAGGCCGAACCGCCATCGATCCCGTTAAGCGTGCTCAACCGCGCCTTTGACGGGCTCGCGGACGCGACGCGCAAGGGCGACACCGCCACGGTGCTGGCGCGGCTCGAGCAGGTGCTCCAGTCGCGCGCAGCGCCCGTCGAAATCGCCCAGCCGGCCCTGTCCGCGATCGCCGGTGGCCGCCGCGCAATACCCGTCGCGGGCACGATCGTCAGGAGCGCATAGCGATGAACTATCTGAGCGTTCCGCAGAACGGCCATGCCCCCGTCAGGACCGCAGCGCTGCCGCATCCCCGCACCACGATCCGTTCGCGCTGGCCGGTATATGCCGAAGACGAGATCGAGGCGGTCGCCGATATCCTGCGTTCGGGCCGCGTCAACGCGCTGCACCATGGCGAACATTGTCGTGCATTCGAGGATGCCTTCGCCAAGATGTGCGACATGCCGCATGCGATCGCGCTGGCCAACGGCACATTGGCGCTCGAACTCGCGCTGCGCACGCTCGGCGTCGGCCCGGGCGACGAGGTGATCGTTCCCGCCCGAACCTTCATTGCGTCGGCCAGCTGCGCCGTCGCCTGCGGCGCCGTCCCCGTCATCGCCGATGTCGATCCGGATACGCAAAACCTCAACGCCGAAACCGTCGCTGCCGTGATGACCCCGCGCACGCGCGCGATCGTGGCGGTGCATCTCGGCGGCTACCCCTGCCCGATGGACGAGCTGATCGTGTTGAGCGAGTCCTACGGGATCAAGATCGTCGAGGACTGCGCGCAGGCGCATGGCGCGCGCTTCAATGACCGTCCGGTCGGTTCGTTCGGAGACGCGGCGATATTCTCGTTCTGCACCGACAAGATCATCTCGACCGGCGGAGAGGGCGGGATGCTGTTGCTGCGCGACGATGCCGCCTGGTTGCGGGCCTGGGCGTACAAGGACCATGGCAAAAGCCGCGCGTTGACGGTCGGCCAGGCACCCGGCGCTGCGTTCAAATGGCTGCACGAATCCTTTGGCAGCAACTATCGGATGACCGAGATGCAGGCCGCGATCGGGCTCCATCAACTCGAGAAGCTGCCAAACTGGCTCGCCGATCGCGCACGGCACGCCGCGATCCTGAACGACGCCCTGTCGGGGCTGGCTGCATTGCGACTGATCACCCCGCCCGAAGGCATATCATCCGCGCACTATAAATATTACGCCTTTGTCCGGCCCGAATGGCTGGCCCCGGGCTGGTCGCGCGACGCGATCATCGCGGCCGCGATCGACGCCGGGCTACCGTGCCAGAGCGGCATATGCCCCGAAATCTATCGTGAGCAGGCGTTTGTCCGATCCGGGCTGGGCCCCGAAAGCCCGCGACCCGCGGCGCTCCGTCTCGGCCAGACGAGCCTGATGCTTCCGATCGATCCCACGCTCGACGACGACATGGTCGCCGAGATGGGCCGCACGCTGCGCGAAATCGTCGCGATGGGGACCGCCGAGGAGCGTGCGGCATGATCGAACGCCCCGTCGATCGACTGCCCGGTTTCATCATCATAGGCGCGATCAAGGCCGCGACGACGTGGATCGCGCATCAGCTGCGCGCGCATCCCGACATATTCATGCCGGGGCCCGAGCCGCACTTTTTCAGCACCGAGTTCGAGCGCGGCCGGCAATGGTATGCCGATCAATTCCGCGCAGCGGGCCCTGGCGTGTTGATCGGCGAGAAATCCGCCGACTATCTTTCGCATTCGCAGGCGGCGCGGCGCATCGGCGCCATGCTGCCTCAGGCACGGCTGGTCGTGCAGCTGCGCGATCCCGTCGAGCGCGCCTATTCCGACTATTGCATGCTTTTTCGGCGGGGCACGGTGTCGGGCGACCCCGCGCGCTATCTGCATCCCGGCCGCAGCGAGAACCGCCGTTTTCTCGAAAATGGCCGCTATGCAACGCATCTCGCGCGCTTTCTCGACGTGTTCCCGCACACGCAGATCAAGGTCATCCTCTACGATGATGTGCGTATCCAGCCGCTGGACACGCTTCAGTCCCTCTCGGCGCATATCGGGATTGAACCCTGGATCGATCCCGATGGCCTCGGCACCCGCAGGAACGACAGCGAGGCACCGCTGCTGCCGCTTCGCGTGCGTCGTCTCGCGCGCCCGTTCAAGCACATCGCAAGGCGCTATCGCGACGATGCCTGGTTCAAGGCGGTGCGCGGGACACTGGCAAGACCGGTGAATTATCCGCCACTGACCGAGGATCTTCGCGCGCGCCTGTATGAGTTCTATCTTCCCGAGATCGACGCGCTCAAGCCGATGATCGGGCGCGACCTGACATGCTGGACGCAATGCCCGCCCCTCGGGACCATGCACGGATAAAGGCGCATATGCGGCCCCGCGCCCATCTCGATACGGCGACAATGGGGTGGTCGCTGTCCGCTCCGCTGCTGGCGCTCGCGGTGTTCCTTGCGCCCTACATCTCCTGGCGTCCTGGCGCGATCCTGTTCACGGTCAGCGATATGCTCTTCGTCGCGGGCGCGCTGATGATCGTGCTCGCCCACCGCATGCCGCTGCGGCCCTTTGCATCGCTCACCCCCTATTGGCTGCTCGCGCTCGCGGTCATGCTCGGCGGGCTCTATCTGGGCAGCATCATCAACGGCGACCCGACGCGCTGGGCGGTGCTGGCAGGGCAATATCTGTTCAGCCTCGCGCTGCTCCCGATCCTGCTGATGCGCCATGACCGCCAGCGCACCTATCTTTTCATGAAGGCTTTCGTCGCCGGCGTCGCCTGCATGGAACTGTTCGGCAGCGCGCTCTATTTCGCCTATGGCGGGCAGTGGGAGCCGCTGCGGCGTTTCGGACCCGATTTCGTGACGGGTGGCGGCCGCTTGTCGGCCTTCCTTGCCGATGCCAACTGGAACGCCGCGATGATCGCGATGGCCATTCCCTTCGCCTATTATCTGAGGATGGCCGGCCAGCTCGGCCAAATGCTGTTTGCCGCAGTCATTACGGTACTGCTCATTGGCCTGGCGCTTACCGCATCGGTCACGGGCATAGTCAGCATGGTGCTGGCCACGATCATATTTCTGGTCGCGGGACGCATCAGGCCGCCCATGCGGCTGTTCGTGATCGGGGGTGTCGCGGTCGCGCTGCTTGCGGCCTCGGGCTATGCCTTGCCGCGCGCCTTCGAGGCGCGCATCGCACCCGCGCTGGAAAGCGGCGAACTGACTCAGGCAGGCACCTTTATCGGCCGTGTCGAACTGATCGAAGAGGCGTGGGGATTGGCCAGTGATTCGATCGTGGTCGGCATCGGCGCCGACCAGTATCGCAATGTGAGCGCGGTTCAGCAGCCTGTGCACAACCTCTATTTGCTGTTGTGGGTCGAGGGTGGGCTTCCCTCGCTGCTCGGCTGGTTGTGGATGATGGGGATATTGATCGTGGGCGCGGTTTCGGCGCTCAGATATGAGCGTCTCGCCGGCGCACTCGCGCTGGCGGTGTTCGCGATCTTCACCATCTATTGCGGTGCTTCGCCGCATATGTACGCTCGACAGTGGATCGTGCCCCTCTTGCTGGCGATGGCACCCGTCTTCGCGATCATGGGCCAGGCGGTGAGGCCCAAAGCCGGCAGCGCGCCCGCTAGCCATTACCCCATGACCCGCAAGGAATTTTAGGCTATGGTGTCGATAGACGGGAGGAGGCCAGCCATGCGGTTTTGGGCAATCATCGGCGCGGTGGCTCTGTGCGGGCTGCAAGGATGCGCAACCCCTGCAGCGGAACTACCCAAGATGTACGAGGTGACCGACACGGCCTATCGGCTCGGCTCGGGGGACGAGATCCGCGTCACCGTCTATGGCATGGATCAGATGACCAACACCTATCTGGTGGGCGACGGGGGCACGATTTCGCTGCCGCTGATCGACCCCATCTCGGTCGAGGGCAAGACCACCGCTCAGGTTGAAAAGGCGATCGCCGACGCGATCGTCGCCAAGCAACTCGTCCTCCAGCCCAGCGTCAGCGCGCAGGTGCAGAAATACCGCCCCTTCTACATATTGGGCGAAGTGCAGAAGCCGGGCCAATATCCCTATTCGCCCGGCCTCTCGGTGACGTCGGCGGTGTCGATCGCGGGCGGCTTCACCTTCCGCGCGGACAAGAAAGAATTCTCGGTCGCCCGCAAGTCCGGGCAGAAGATGGTGAAAGGAAAGGTTGGGCCCGACGCGCCGGTCCTCCCGGGAGATACGATCACCGTATTTGAAAGCTGGTTCTGAGCGCTGTGACGCGCTTCATCTCGAAAGGGGGAGGTGAACGGGCGATGCGATGGGCAGTACGTTTCTTGTCGGCCGGATTGGTCGGTACCTTTGTGGGTGTTCCCATGGCGCAGGCGCAGGGCGTCGATTCGGATGAATCGATCGCGGAGTTGCCGCGCCCGGGCTATGAGCCCCGCAACCTGCGGGTCGGCGGCGCCATTGTCGCGCCCCAGGCCGATTTCGGCGTGCTCTACGACGACAATATCTTCGCGACCAAGACGCAGACCGACGACGACTTCGTCTTCAGCCTGGCGCCGCGCGTGCGCGCGACTCAACGTACGGCGCACCTGAACCTGCGCCTCGACGCCTATGCGACCATCCTGCGCTATGCGGACAACAGCTCCGAGGATACCGAAAGCTACGGCATCGGCGGATCCGCCCAGTACCGCCGCGACGTTCACACGCTGACCGGATCGGCACGATATGATCGCAGTTACGAGCGTCGGACCGATCCGGAAGCGGACTTCAACCTGGCGCGACCGCCAGCCGAAATCGACCTCGCCAACGCCGAGTTCAGCTACGCCTACCGCCCCGGCCGGTTGGGCGCGCAGATCACCGCTGGCGTCGAGAAGGTCGATTATCTGCCGGTGGCTGACGCCGATCGCGACATCATGACCTATCGGGGCGCGGTCCGTGCATTCATGCAGGTAGGCGGCGGCATGGATGCCTTTGTCGAGGGTTTCGCGACATCGCGCGACGCGCGCACCGCGGTCGATCGCAACGGCATCAACCGTGACACGACGACCTATGGCGGAAATATCGGCGTGCAGCTGGACATTGCCGACCGGATCAAGGGCGATATCGGATTCGGCGCCTTCCGCGCGGAATATGACGACCCGACGATCACCGACAGGACGGGCTTTTCGGCAAAGGGGCGTATCGTATGGCGCCCGCGCGTACGCACCGCGGTCACCGGGCAGATATCCAGCGGCGACGTCGCCACTGTGCGCGGCGGAGCGACAGCGCGTACCGACACCATCGCCAGCTTGAGGGTCGATCAGGAAATTCGACACAATCTGCTGATGTACGGACAGGTCGGGATCATCGACACGAGCTATCGCGGCGCGAGCAGCCGCAACCTCACGACATGGTCCGCGGCCATCGGCGGCGAATATCTCATAAACCGTTCGATCTCGGTGAAGCTCGATGCTTCCTATATGGATCGGTCGGCGAATCTGGCCACGGACGAATTCAACAAGTTCCGCGTCGGGATCGGATTGCGCGTCCGCTACTGACGCTGCCCGTAACGGCCTTTGTATCAAGGGAGTTAAGGGTGGGCCCGATCGGGTAGGAGTGCGGGCGCATCGGGGCGAGATCCGGAACCGATCCGAGGCGACACGGTTGCAAGCGCCGGAGGACACCAGCATGACCTCATCATCACATCGACCTGCCAACCCATATGTCGCGCGGGGGCGTGCGTGGTCGCGCCACTGGCGCCATATGGCAAACCTGGCTGCTGCCATTTGCCTGCCGGGCTGTTCGGGAACAGCCGACGGCTTGCCCGCGACGACGGGATCGGACGCATTTCCCGGGGCCGAAGGTCATGGACGCCACGCAGCAGGTGGCCGTGACGGTCGTATCATCCAGGTGACCACGCTGGCCGATTCAGGGGCGGGATCGCTGCGTGCCTGTATCGACGCCAGCGGCCCGCGCGTGTGCGTCTTCCGCGTCGGGGGTGTGATCCGGTTCACCTCGACGCGGCCGATCATCCGCAATCCCTACATCACCATCGCGGGGCAGACCGCGCCGGGTGGCGGCATATTGCTGACGCATGGCGGCGGCGCCAGAGGCCTGACACCGCTCGTCATCAAGAACACGCACGACGTGATTGTCCGCCATGTGCGCATCCGTACCGATCGGCGGGGCGCAGACCGCGGCAGCAATGACGGGATCACGATCGAGGGCAGCCGCAACGTCATCATCGATCATGTCAGCGCCTCCTGGGCGCTCGACGAGAATTTCAATGGTTTCGCGCAGAACGACAACATCACCGTTTCGGCCTCGATCTTTGCCGAGGGTATTCCCGAACACGACAAATGCGCGCTGCTCGCCAGCGATCCGACGGGTCCGCAACGCTTCAGCTTCATCAAGAATCTGTGCGCACATAACAGTGACCGCAATGCCGATGTGAACTTCCCGCCGGGCTCATGCGTCGAGATCGCCAACAATGTGCTCTACAATGCCCGATACGAATTCACGGAGATCTGGGAGAGCTATGGCGGCACGCCGGTGAGCGTAGTCAACAACTATTATAGGGCGGGGCCGAACACGCAGGGGTCCGCGACCGCGATCAACCGGCAGATCATTGCCTCGACAGGTCCGGCGCGCGTTTATGTCGAGGGCAACAGCTTCGATGGCCGGATGGTCGCACAGGCGGCGCTGCTCACGCCCGTCCTCGTCAACCAGCCCCCCTGCGCGCTGACCTTCACGCCCCAGACCGCCGCCCAGGCCTATGCCACGGTGCTTGAAATGTCGGGCGCCTTCCCGCGCGACAGCGTCGATCTTCGCATCGTCCGCGATGTCGGCGAACGCACGGGGCGGATCGTCGCCGGTCCCGGGACACTCCCCGCGATCGCAGGCGGCACGCCTTATGCCGACAGCGACCGCGACGGCATGGCGGACAGCTGGGAACGCGCCAACGGGATGAGCGTCGGGGTCAACGATGCCTGGGCCGATGCCGACGGCAATGGCTGGGCGAATATCGACGAGTTCCTCGACTATGCGCATCGCGAGGTGCTGCGCGGCCGTCCGGTCACCTGATACCACGTGCAGGTGGCGCCGGATCAGCGGGCGCCGCGCTCCTGCCGGTCGGCGTCGAAGACAAGTCGGTGGCGCGGCTGCTCCATGTTGAGCGTCTGCTCGATGATCGGCGTCGGCCGGCGCTTGGCCTGCATGAAGATACGCCCGAGATATTCCCCGAGCACGCCGAGGAAAATCGCGTTCATGGAGATCGACATCAGCAGCAGCAGCGTGGTCGTGGCAAAGCCCGCGGGCCAGTCCTGTCCGAAGACGAGCCGGCCGATGATGTAGCCGAAGCTCAGCAGGAAGGTGAGGCAGCCCACGAGCAACCCCACCGCCGACGCCAGTCGCAGCGGGACCAGCGAATGGTTCAGCACCCCGTCAACCGCAAGCGCGAGCATCGCGCGGAAGGGGAATTTGCTCTCGCCCGCGATGCGCATGCGGCGGACATAATGGAAGCCTATCTGTGAAAAGCCCATCGAACTGATCAGCCCGCGCAGATAGGGCGAGGTGTCGTCGACCAGGCGCAGCTCGGCAAGGATGCGCGCGTCTACCAGCCGGAACTCGCCCGCATTGACGGGCAGGTCGTCATCGCTCATTGACGCGATCAGCTTGTAGAACAGCCGCCGCGTCGCGCGCATGATCGCGCCCTCTTCCGGTGTTTCGCGCACGCCATAGACGACCTGATGCCCCTCGCGCCACAGCTCGAGCATGCGGGGGATCAGCTCGGGAGGGTCCTGTAGGTCACAGTCGATCTGGATCGCGCACGCCCCGGTCGCCGATTGATAGGCGACGAGCAGCGAGCGTTCATATCCATAGTTGCGCGCGAAGCGGATGACGCGGACGCGCGGGTCGCTCGCCGCGATCTCGCGCAGCAACGCGAAACTGCGATCGGTCGAGTGATTGTCGGTGACGATGATCTCATAATCATATTGGGGCAGCGCCTCGAAGACCTTGACGATCTCGGCATAAGCGCGCTCGATGTTCATGTCCTCGTTATAGACGGGCACGAGGACCGATACCTTTGTCGGGATGTCCGGCATCTTGTCCTCCTATGCCAGTGCGGGCGCGCGCTGCATCGCGACCACGGTCCGCTCGAGTCCCGCCCGCAATGCGGTTCCCGCCGACCAGTTGAGCATTGTCCGCGCGCGGTCAGGGGATGCAAGCAGTACCGATGCGCCGAGTTCGGGCGCGCGTTCGCCCATCCGCACCAGTGCCGGATCGGCGCCGGTCAGGTCGATCACCTGCTCGGCGACCTCGCGCATGGTCGGCGCGACGCCCGTCGCGATGTTGATTGCATGGCACCATGGCAGCTGACGCTCGGCCAGCAGAATCAGCGCGTCCACGACATCGTCGACATGGATGAGATCGCGCCGGTCGCAGGGTCGTGCGACATGGAAAGAGCGCCGATCCAGACAGGCGCGGATCAGCGCAGGAATCATGAAGGTCTCTGCCTGTCCGGCGCCATAGACGAGCGCGAGCCGCGCGGTCGTAGCGCGAAACGGCAGCACGCCTTCGAGCACGCGCATGTACATGGTGCCCGCGGCAAGTCCCGCGCCATAGGGGGTGGACGGGTCCTCTTTCTGATCCTCGCGATAGGGAACAGTGGCGGTGCCATATTCGGCGATCGACCCCGCGCGCACGAACACCGCGGGCGGATGCCGCAGATTTGCGAGCACGCCGAGCAATGCGATGAGATTGCGCAGGTCCTCCTCGATCGAGAGCGTGACCGCGGGAAAATCGACCTGACCCGTCCGTCGCGCTTCCGCCGCCAGATGGTAAACCTGTTCCGGAGCCGCTTCGGCCAGACAGGTGGCGAGCGCGACGCTGTCGGCGAGGTGCACTTTATGAAGATGCACCCGGTCGAGCAGGTCCTCGATCCGATCCAGCGCGGTTTCGGGGCGCACGACGAGATGCAGCTCGTCGCCGCGCGCGATCAGCCGGCGCACGAGATGGGATCCGATGAATCCCGCTGCTCCGGTGATCAGCGTGCGCGTCTGCATAGGCGGGTCGCCATTCCTACTCGACGAGCGTCGGTCTGGGCAGCGGCACGACGAACTTTCCACCGCCATCGAGGAACGCCTGTTGCTGGACGCGGATCTCATCGAAGAAGTTCCACGCGAGCACGAAGAGCACGTCGGGCTTTTCGGTTTCGATCGCCTCGACCGGCTTGATCGGTATCCGCGTGTTGGGCGAGTAGAGGCCGTGCTTCAGCACGTTCTTGTCGACAAGGAAGTCGAGATATTGCGGGCCGATGCCGAAATAGGTGATAAGCGTATTGCCCCTGGCCGACGCGCCATAGCCCGCAATCTTCAGGCCCTTGGCCTTCATGTCCGACAGCATTGCGCGCAACTCGGCGCCGATCGCATCGACGCGCTCGACCAGCGCCTGATAGGTTGCAGCATCGAGCATACCGCCCGCGGCTTCCTCGTCGAGCATCTCATCCACGATCGGCGCCCGCTCCACGCCCGCAGCGTTGCGCGTCAGAAAGACGCGCATCGATCCGCCATGGATATGGGGAAGCCGGTGGACGTCGGTAACGTCCATGTCGAAGAACGCGCCAAGCTTGACGAGCGAGAGCAGGCTGAATTCGGACACATGCTCGTGATAGATATTGTCGAACTCGTTGTGGTCGATCAGTTCCTTGGCGCGGGGCACCTCGATCACGAACAGGCCGTCGTCCGCCAGCAGCACGTCGATGCCCCGCATGAAGTGATGCAGGTCGCCGATATGGTTGAAGGTATTCGTCGTGACGATGATCTTCGCCTTGCCATGCGCCGCCGCCACATCGGCCGCCGTATCGGGGTCGAAATAGGCGACATGGACGTCGACGCCCCGCGCATTGGCGAGTTCGGCGATGTTCGCCGCGGGATCGATGCCCAGCGTCCGGCAACCACGTGCGTTACACGCTGCCAGCAACAGCCCGTCATTGCATCCGATATCGACGATCAACCCCGTCGATCCCGCAATGCCGGCAAGGACATCGGCAAAACCCTGGAAATGGCTCTGCATCGTCGCTGCGCCCGAGGGAACGTAGAGATAGTGCCTGAAGAAGTCGGCGGGGATCTGGTCGGCCACCTCGACGAGTCCGCATTCGAGGCAGACCTGCGCATTGAGCGGAAAGGCTGGCTGGGGACTCGCCAGATCCTCGGGCTTGATCAGCATCTGCGCGGGCGCATGATCGCCGAGCGGCAGGAAGAGATAGGGGTCGGGCGCGAGGCAGGCGCGGCATTGCGCGAGGCGATCGGCGGGGCCCTCGACGGGCTGGAGCACGGCTTGGCTCGACATGGTATTCAGCTCCCCGTCCTGGTCTTGAGGAACGACGCCGCGGTTTCGTACACATGCGCCAGTTGTTCTTCGCTCAGCCCCTGATGGCAGCCGATGACGATGCCGCCGCGCGTGACCAGATCAGCATCGGGATAGCCGTCGGTGCTCTCGCGCCGCGCGATCGTCTTGAAGCCGGGTTGCCGCAGGATGTTGCCCGTGAAGACCGGCCGCGTCTGGATGCCGCGTTCCTCGAGATAAATCTGCATCTCGTTGCGCGTGAAGGGCGCGCCGTCGCGGACGACGAGCGGAAAGGCGTACCAGGTCACGTCCGCGCCGGGGATCATCTCGGGCAGCAGGAAGAACTCCTCATAGGCCTTGAAGAACGCCTTGTGGCGGTCGAAGGTCGCCTGCCGCGCCTTCAGGAAGCCGGGCAGCTTGCGATACTGGACGAGCCCGAAGGCGGCGCCCAGCTCCGACGGCTCGAAGTTGTAGCCGATCATGTCGAAGACATATTTGGCGTCATAGGGAATGCCATCGATCTCGATGCCGAAGCGAGCATTGGCGCTTTCGGATTCGGCGAAGACCGACGAGCGACGCCCCCAGCCGCGCAGGATGCGCGAGCGGTGTTCGAGCTCTTCGCTGTTGGTGCACAGCATACCGCCATTGCCCGCGCAGTTGATGATATGCGCGCCATAGAAACTCGTCGTGCAGATATCCGCACGCTCGCCCGTGGGACGGCCGCGCAGCCTGGTATCGAGCGTGTCGGCGCTGTCCTCGAGCACGAGCAGATTGTGCCGGTCGGCGATCGCACGCAGCGCATCCCAGTCGGGAATGTTGCCCATGAGATTGGGGATCACCATCGCCCGGGTATTGGGCGTGATCATTTCCTCGACCTTGTCGATCCGGATGTTGAGCGTCTGCGGGTCGACATCGACAAAGGCGGGGGCGAGGCCGTTCTGGACCTGCGAGGCGACCGTCGTCGAAAAGGTCAGCGCCGGGGTGATGACCTCCGATCCCTTCGGCAGATCCATCGCCGCGATGCCGAGCAGCAGCGCCGACGATCCCGAATTGACCATCACGCCGCGCGACTTGCCGAACAGCGCGGCGATCTTCGCCTCGAATTCGGCAACCCTGGGTCCGGGCAGCGTCGAGGTGCGCAACACCTCGACGACCGCGGCGACCTCCTCCTCGTCGCTGACGCTCAGCGCATAGGGAACGCGCAGGAAGCGTTCGGGCGGCTGCATTTCGGTTTCAGTGACGGCCAGCATCTCACTACACCTCCGCGCTTACGGGGATGCGAGCCCCGTTCTTTTCAACCAGATGACGGGTGAACCGGGTGAGGCCTTCCTCAAGCCCGATTTTGGGCGACCAGTCCGGGAACAAGTGCCGCGCACGACCGAGATCGGGACAGCGGCGCTGGGGATTGTCGACCAGATAGTCACGGTCCTCGCTCGCCTTGAAGCGAACCGGAATAGGGGCACGCTCCAGTACCTCTGCTCCGGTGCGCGACACCGCTTCCGCAAGCGCGCGCATCGATATCTCGACCTCGTCATTGCCCGTGTTGATCGCGTCGCCCGCAAAGTGCGAGGCCAATGTCCGCATCATCAGCGCGATCGCGTCGCTGACATAGCAGAAGGACCGTGTCGGCGCGCCGTCGCTCAGCAGCTCAATCGGCCGGTCCTCGAGCAGGCAGGTCATGAAATCGGGCAGCACGCGCCGGTCGTCGAGCCGCAGCCCGGGGCCATAGACGTTGAAGGGCCGCACGAGCTTGATCGGGGTGCCGTAGAGCCGGTGATAGGTGACCGCGAGCGTTTCGGCGAGGCGCTTGGACTCGTCGTAGCAGGCGCGCGGGCCGGTGCACGATACATTGCCCCGGTAATCCTCGGGCGTCGGGATGAATTCGGGATGGGGATCGCCATAAATTTCGCTTGTGCTCATCACGATCACACCCCGCGCAGCATGGCGTCGCGCGAGCTCGAGCATGTGGCGCGTGCCTCCGACATTGGCGTCGATCGTCTCGAGCGGGAACTGCCGGTACACGGTGGGTGACGCGATGCTCGCGCCATGGACGATCCAGTCGACGGGCTGGTCGAGGTCGAGCGGCTGCGACACATCGTGGCGCAACAGGCGAAAATGCGGCTCGCCCTCGAGATGCGCGAGGCGCTCAGGCACCCCCGTCTTGAAGTTGTCGAGCGCGATGACATGGCAGGGCGCGCCGGCGCGCGTGGCGTTCCACGCAAGCAGCGTTTCGACGATATAGCTCATCAGAAAGCCGCCGGCGCCACTTATCAGTGCAGTGGTGCCCGAGAAGCGCGGCAGGATGTCGGCGAGATCGTCCAGAAGATCCCTCACGTCACGTTCGACCACGGTCGAGTAGAACTGCATCATTGCCCCCAACGCCATCTACGCGCCGTCATCCGCCGTTCCCGATCGGACAGACCACGAAATCCTTCGGCACATCGAGTGACCTGAGCGAGTTGCGCGCGTCGAAAATGACGTTCCCGCGCATCGCCGACCGCACGCGCGACCAGTCGAGTTCGCCCCATTCGGGCCAGGCGGTACCGATAATCGCGACATCACCATCCTCGAGCGCCGCGATCGCATCGTGCGCATATTTGACATCGCCGTTGAACAGCGATCGGGCGAGCTCGGTCGCGACGGGGTCGTAGACGGTGATGTCGGCGCCGCGGTCACGCAACTGCTCGACAAGGTCGATCGCGGGCGAATGGCGCAGATCGTCGGTCCCCGATTTGAAGGCGAGGCCGAGCACGCCGACCTTACGGCCGGCAAAGGCGCCGATACGCTCCTCGGCGAGGTCGAGCACCGCTGCGGTCCGGCCCGCATTCACCTCGGCCACCGCGTTGAGCAACGGCATCGCCACGCGCTTGTCGCGGGCAAAGGCGAGCAAGGCGGCGACGTCCTTGGGAAGGCAGCTGCCGCCATAGCCGCTGCTCGGGCGCAGATAGGACAGGATTCCCGGCCGCACGCGTTGCCCCTCGACAATCGGCGAAAGCCGCTTGTCGAGATGGAGCCCGTCCATCACGATCTCGGCATCGGCGCCGGGGGTCTGCTCGCACAGCGCGGCAAGTTCGTTGGAAAAGGAGATCAGCGTCGCCAGCAGCGCGTTGGAGGCATATTTGGTGAACTCGGCATTGCGCAGCGAAACCACGGGCTTGGGACAGTCGAACACTTCATAGACCGCCTGCAGCACACCCGCGGCGCGCGCGTCCGAGGCGCCGATCACGATCCGGTCGGGCGTCATGAAATCCTCGATCGCCGTCCCTTCACGAAGGAACTCGGGATTCATGCAAAGCCCGATCTCGGGCCCCACCGGCTTGCGCGCGGCAGCTTCGATGGCAGGCCCGACGACGCTGTCGGTCGTCCCGGGAACGACCGTGCTCTTCACCGCAACGACGTGATAGGCCAGCTTTGACCGGAGCGCGCGGCCGATCGCAGCCGACGCCGCCTCGATCTGCGACAGGTCGATATGGCCGTCGGCATCGGGGGTCCCGACCGCGATCAGCGTCACTTCGCTCTCCAGAACTGCGGCTTCGAGATCGGCCGTCGCCGACAACAGCCCCGCCGACACCGTCTCGGCGACGAGTTCCTCGAGGCCCGGCTCGAAAAAGGGCGCCTTGCCTTCGGCTATCATCGCTACGCGCGGCGCCAGCTGATCGACGCACACCACCTTGTGCCCAAGCCGTGTCAGGCAGGCGCCGGTGACAAGGCCGACATAGCCAGTGCCGATAATCGAGATGTTCATGCAGCGGCGGCCTCCACCAGCCGGCGCTCGAACTGCATCCAGGGCGGATCGCCCGCTTGGGCCAGACGGTCGAGATGGTCGCGGTCGCGGACCGTATCCATCGGATGCCAGAAGCCCTTGTGCTTGTATGCGAAAAGCTGGCCGTCCCGCGCCAGATTGGCGAGCGGCGACTGTTCGAGCGGTTCGTCGTCGCCGGGCAGATAGTCGAGTACGCCGGGTTCGAAGACGAAGAAGCCGCCATTGATCCAGGTTTCGTACTTGCGCACCTTTTCGGTGAACTCGCTGACCCGGTCGCCGTCGAGCTCCAGATTGCCGAAGCGCGCGGGCGGCTGGACCGCGGTCACCGTGGCGAGGCCACCATGCGAGCGGTGGAACTTGAGCAGAGCGTCGATATCGATATTGCCGACACCATCCGAATAGGTGACCATGAAGGTCTCGTTGTCGAGCCAGTCGCGCAGCCTGAGCAGGCGCCCGCCCGTCATGGTGTGCTGGCCGGTGTCGACGACCGAGACGTTCCAGTCGACATCCCTGGTCGGCTTGAGCGTCATCCCGCCATTGCCGAGCGCCACCGTGAAATCGTTGTTCATCAGGTGGAGTTCATGGAAGAAGCTCTTGATCAGCATGCATTTATAGCCGCACGCAACGATGAAATCGTGGTGCCCCCATTGGCTGTAGATATCCATCACGTGGAGCATGATCGGGCGGCCGGCGACCTCCACCATCGGCTTCGGGATACGCACGGTCTCTTCGGCCAGCCGTGATCCCAGGCCACCAGCGAGAAGCACTGTCTTCATGTTCGGACTCCCCCGGGCACGCGCTCCGCGCCCTTGTCAGTCGGCATCTGGACGCCACTATACAGGAGCCCCATCGATCAACGGCGCGCGCAGGAGAGGTAGGCAAACTGGGCTAGATCGCGACCCGATTGTGCACCGCACGATCCATCGCAAAGGGATAGTAATCCGGGAGATTGATTGATCGCCGACCGCCCCTGGCTAGTCTGGGCGGCAAGAAGAACGCTGCGGAGCTTCTGAATGGAGCGTGTCGATGCCGGACAGGCCGGTCCCTGCGACGGGAACGGCCGTAGCCCGATGCACATTGCCTTCATACTGGCGGCGCTTGGTGCCGGCGGCGCCGAGCGCGTGGTCAGCCTGATGGCATCGCAATGGGCGGCGCGCGGCGATAGCGTCACCATCATCACCTTCGACAGCCCCGACGACCCGATCTATCACGACTTCGACGACCGCATTCGCCTCATTCGCCTTGGCGCTGCGTCGGGCAAGGGCGGAACCGCGATCGCCATGATCCACGCCATACGGCGCGCCTGGCTGTTGCGGCGCACGCTCGGCCAGCTCAGGCCCGACCGGATCATCTCCTTCCTGACCAAGATCAACGTCCTGACGCTGATCGCCACGCTCGGCCGCGCGCAGCCGGTCATCATTTCGGAGCGCAACAATCTTCATCGCCAGACGATGAGCCCGCTCTGGCGGCAGCTCGCCGGGTTGCTCTACGGGCGCGCGGAAACGATCGTGATGCAGACCGAACAGAGCCTCGCCTCGCTGCCGCGTACCGCGCGCGAGCGTGCCGTCGTCATCCCCAATCCGTTGCACGGACACATGACCGCGAACGCTTCGGAAACGCATTGCATCGTCGCGGTGGGGCGGCTCGAGGCTCAAAAGGGCTTCGACCTGCTGATCAACGCCTTTGCCCGGATCGGCGAGCTCAATCCGCAATGGACACTGGTCATCTATGGCGAGGGCCCCGAACGCGTCGCGCTCGAGGCGCAGATCCGCAACGAGCGGCTTGACGGTCGTGTGCTTCTGCCAGGACTGAGCGAAACGCCCGGCGGCTGGATCGGACGGAGCGCGATCTTCGCGCTGTCCTCGCGCTTCGAGGGCTTCCCGAACGTGCTCGGCGAAGCGATGGCGGCGGGCCTGCCCGTGGTCGCGTTCGATTGCGCTTTCGGGCCGCGCGACATGATCAGCGACGGTGTCGATGGCCTGCTGATTCCCGACGGACGCGTCGGAGCGATGGCGGACGCCATGGCGCGGCTCATGCGCGACGCTGCGCTGCGCCAGCGACTGGGCGCGGCCGCCGCACAGAGCGCGGCGCGCTTCGCTCCTGATCGGATCATCGCGCGATGGGATTCGCTGATCGCACGGCCGCAGCGGCCGCGCGACACGCGCCCCGGGACCGCTCAGCCTGCCGGGGCCGGATTGACGGGCGCGGGCTGAACGAACAGCCGTAGCGGCTCATCCGCCGGGAGTTCGAAGGCACGATATCCCTTTTCGCGCGCAAAGGCCTCAAAGGGGGCGTCGAGCGCGCCCTCATGCCCGGTTACGATCGCCACCGGGGGATCGCGCGAGAGGAAAGCAGGCAGTTCGCGCGGCGATACAATGCGGTAATAGCGCCGGTCGTCGGCGGGCACGAGATCGGCGACGCGATACTGGAACGGTCCGGAAGCAAACTCTGGATAGACCGCAAACCCTGCTTCGAGCGCGAGGACAGGCGACAGCGTCGCGATCCGCCTTTCTGCATGCGGCTCGGCAACCAGCGCAGCAATGCGCGCGCCCGTCGCATGTGCCTCAACTCCCGCCCATTTGGCGGGCGCCGCGAACGCTGCGGCACCCTGCCCAAGCCGCGACGCGCCCGACGCCAGCGAAAGCAGCGCGATCACCGCCAGAAGCGGAAGTGCGCCCCGGCGTTGCCACTCCTCGAGCCTGCCCAGCGCAAACAGCGCGAGCAATGTCAGGAACGCGACGGGAGGCGCATAATATTGGGCAAAGGCGGGCGTCGGCGCGAACGAGACCAGGATGCCGCACCCGATCAGTCCCAGCACCATCCATATTGGCCAGGTCAACCGGGGCACGGACCAGCGGCCCTCGCGCCCGGCAAAGCCCGAGAGCGCGAGCATCGCGCCCGCCGCGACCGCCGAAAGCAATGTGGCGCCCGAGAACCAGATCTCTTCGGCAAGCTGCACCTTGTCAGCGATCGATATCGCCTTGGGCACATCGAGCACCTGCCAATAGCTCAGATGCGGTCCGGTGAAGTAGCGGACGGTATGCGCGAGCAGCGACTGCAGGTCGCTCAGCAAATAGACCAGCGTCGGCAGCATGCCGACAATGCCCGCCAGTGCGAAGGGCAGCAGCACCGATCTGAGCCTGGTCGCGAGCGGCAGCCCGGCAGGGGCCACCAAAGCGGCAACGGCGAAAGGCGGGATCAGGAAGATGTAGCTGACCCTGAAGCCGATCGCGAGCGCGACGCAGATGCCCGCAAGCGCAATCCTGGAGGCGTGCGGTTGAGGCGCATCGAGCCCAGCGACGAAGAAATGCACGCCGAGCAGCGCCAGCGCGATCGGCGCGAAGCTGTTGGTGACGAGCAGCCCCGGCTGACCGAGGAACAGCGTGTTCGACACGAGCATTACGACCGCGAACAGCATTGCGAGCCGCGAGCCCGTCACGCGGCGCGCGGTGAGCGCGATAGCAGTGCACGCGAGGAGCCACCAGCCGAACGCGAGCAAGCGCCCGACGAGCAGATAATTCTGTTCTCCGGTCAGCTTGAACAGCGCCGCCAACGTCCAGGCCATGTTGGGCAGATGGTTGTAGCCGAGATCGCGATAGAGCGTGTAGTCGGCAACCATCGCGCCCGCGGCGATGTGGATCTGTTCGTCGTGCTGGAGCGGATAGGACATGATCCGCCCGAACAGCGCGATACCGAGCAGTGCGAGTAGGATAAAGCCAGCGGCGGTGACGATCAGACCGCCGTCGCGCGGGACGGTCCGCGCCGCACCGGGCGCGTCGCCGGGATAGGGGATGTCCGAAATCATCGCACATCCCCTTTCCGCCCGACCGAGATCGGCGGCATCGCATCACCGGATTGGCGGTCCACCGTCACCGTGCCTCGACTGAAACGGCAGCACGTCCATGCCCCGGGGTGCGTTGCGGCGCTGCCCCGCGCGGCGCGAGTTGCTCGTAGATCGCCGTGATCGCGTCAGCATGCCGCGTGTCGCAGAAATGCTCGCGCGCGTGCGCAACCGCGGCCGCGGTCAAGCGCTTGCGCAACCCCCAGTCTGCCAGCACGCGTTCGGCGCCGCGCGCCAGCGCCACCGCGTCCTCGGCCGGCACGATCAGTCCCGTACGGCCATGCTCGATGGCTTCCCGATTGCCTCCCGAATCGGTCGCGACGACGGGGGTCCCGACAAGCATCGCCTCGACCAGCGTACGCCCCAGTGGCTCCTCCACCGCGGGCACCATCAGCAGATCGCACGCGGCGATCCATCCTGCCCCGGGCCGACGAAAGCCCATCAACCTGATCGAGTCCGCAATGCCCAGTGCCCGCGCGCGCCGGGGAACGGCGATTTCGGCACCGTCATGCGGTTCGCCGAACAACAGGCCCATGATGCGGATGTCAGGCCGCATCTTCTGCAATTCCGCGATCGCATCGATAAACAGCAGCGGCCGCTTGCGATCCATGAGCGCGCCGAAAAATCCGACCAGGCGAACATCGTGGGGAACGCCCAGTTCATCGGTCAGGGCCCTGCGCCGCGCCGCGCGATCCTCGCTGATGCGCGTGTCGAAGGGACTGAAGATGACACGGACGGCGTCGGGCCGCTTGCGATAACGTGGCGCGGCAAAGCGCGAGACGGCGACGATCTGGTCAGCCAGCCATGGCGCCACGCGGAGCCCGGCGGCGGTCGGGTTGCCGCGATGGTGCCAGAGCAGCCTGGCCCCCGCCAGCCGCGCCGCAAGACCCCAGGCTGCGTGGCAGCGTCCGTCATTGGTATGAACGATCGCGACGCCATGCGCCTTCAGGAATCGCGTTCGCGCGGGCAGATCGGGAAGCAGCCCCATCAGTGCGGCACCGCCAACGCGCCGGCCGTGGACGAGGTGGCGACGGCCGGGATCCGCCACGATCGGGACCCCGGCATCACGATAGAGCCGCGCCACGGGCCCCTCCATGTGCTGGAGGACGACGAGGGGGGTGAAGCGCGCGGGGTCCAGATTCCGGATCAGTCCAAGCACCGAAATGTGATTGCCGCCGATCACGTCGCCGACGAACGGAAAGCAGATCGTGATGGGATAGTCCGCCACCCAATCCCCCAAATATGGTTGGCGCAACCGGAGCGCCTTCAGGAAGATTAGCACCGCGCAGGCGCAGGGTATCGGGGCTATTCGGGGTAAATCTCCCGAGACGTTCCGGCCTGCGCAGTCGCCGCCGGCGCCGCCGAGGGCGCCGGGACGCGAATCTCTGCGAACAGGTAGTCAAACCGCGATTTCGAGCTTCCTGGTCGGTCGCGCAAAAGACCAGATTCGATCGAAGATTTTTCAAGCCTTTATCAATCGCGTCCAATGTCGAATGGAGATTCAACGGTGATCCTGTCACCAGCCCGAGCCCCGCGCTCCTTTGCACCGCCACCTTGATCGGCAGCAGATAAGTCCCGTCCCTTGGAATGAGCGAGGTTGTAAAGTTCAGCCTAACAATCGCCAGCAACGGCTGCCCCGACGGCGCCGCCGATCGCGCCTCCGACGGCACCGCTGGTCGCGCCATTCGCGGTGTTCTTCTTGCGCGTCTCCGAAGTGTCGCTGCTATCATCGTCGCTACTGCTGGCACTCGCCGTCGCGGCACCGGCGGCGGCACCCGTAATCGCACCCGCGGCCATTCCGACGGCGGTCGAGCGGCGGCAACCGCGACGGTAATAGTAATCGTCGTCGTCATAGACATGGTAGGAATAGCTGGTGCCGCTGGAATAGCTGCGCGAATAGCTGCGCGAGCGGCCGCTTCCCTCTTGCACGCTCACGACCCCGGCGTGCCCGTTTCCGTCGTCATAGGCCGCGACGGCGCCGCCGCTGCTGCCGTCCTTATAGCCGGCGACGACTGCACCACCGTTGCCGTCGCTGACGCCGGCAACGCCCGCGCCATTGCTGCCGCTGCGATACCCGGCGACAGCGCCGCCGCCACCACCGCCATAGGCGTACCCGGCCGCACCACCGCTACTGCCGCTCCTGTAGCCCCGCACCTCGCCGGACCCGTTGCTGCCGTTTGCATATCCTCGGAACGAGCCGCTGCTTCCGTTACCATAACCGGCGACCACGGCCGTATTGCTCCCGTCAGTCACCCCGGCGGCGCCCGCCGCGGAACTGCCGTTGCGATACCCGGCGACAGCGCCGCCGCCGCCATTGCCAGAGGCGTACCCGACCGCACCGCCGCGATTGCGGTTAGCATAGCCTCGTACCTCGCCGGACCCGTTGCTGCCGTTTGCATATCCTCGGAACGAGCCGCTGCTTCCGTTACCATAACCGGCGACCGCGGCGGTATTGCTCCCGTCAGTCGCCCCGGCGGCGCCGGCGCCGGAACGGCCGTTGCGATACCCGGCGACAGCGCTGCCACCATCGCCAGAGCCGTAGCGGGCCGCACCACCACGATTGCCGCTGCTATAGCCCCCTATCCCGCCGCTCGCGTCCCTGCCGCGGGCATATCCCTGGGACGAGCCACCGCGCGCCTCGCGATCGCCGGGAACGCCGGGAGCATTGCGCCCCCCGGTCGCTCCGGCGGTCCCGGCAGCGGAACCGCCGTTGCGAAACCCTGCTGTTTGTGCTCCGTTTCGGCCGCTGCGCAAGCCGTCGCTTCCCTGAGCCAAGCTGCTGGCGCGCCGGCGCTCGGACCCTTCACGAGCGAGCTCACGAGGCCCATTGGCACCGCCACCCGACCGGGCGGGCCCGCCGCGAGTCAGATCAGGTAAACCGCCGCCGCTCGACAGCTGCGGGAAACCGGACGGCGGGCTTGGCAGGCTGCCGCCGGGGAACCCGCCACCCGGCCCGGGCGGCGACGGCGGTCCCGGGGGAGAGGCCGTTGCGGTGGAGGCGACCAGGCTGATGGTCGCAGCGGCGCTCAAGAGGATCTTCTTCATGCTGGTTCCTCGTTGTGTCAGAAGGGGTTAGGTAATGCCCCGGTTGGAACGCTGCCACCGCTCGGTGCCAGCGCAAGCCTGGCCCTGGCAGCGATGGTCACCACCGAACTGGTGCCGATCGCGCTGCTTCGCTTACGGAGGGTGACGTCAGGCCCCCTGGAGTAGCAATTCGTCTTCTTGAGCCGCGGCAGGCCGCAACGTCTTCAGCGCGCCAGCCCATTTGTGAAGCTCGTCCAGCAGATCGTTAAGCCCGTCCTTCATCGGCTGGTTCGGGCGGAACACGCCGTCGTGACCGACGAACTGCGGGAAGTTCGGAACCGGTATCACTTGCGGAAGCGCATGCACGTTCACATTGCCCAAGAGTTGGCGAAGGATCTGAGCTGACCGCAACCCACCCGAGATGCCGCCGTAGCTGACGACACCGGCTGTCTTGTAGAACCACTCCGGCATGAGCACCTGCACTGCGTTCACAAGGGCCGCAGGCGCGAAGTAGTCATACTCGGGTGTGACGAAGAGAAACGCATCCGCCGATGCCACGCTGGCGCTCCACCGCTTGGTGGGCTCGTTGACGTATTGCTGGGCCTTCGGATGGCTGGCCTCATCCAGCAGCGGGAGACCGAAGTCAGCGAGGTCGACCAGCTGGACGTCGAATTTACCGTGCTCAACGGCCGCTTCTTTAGTCCATGACGCGACGACAGGACCCATGCGGCCGGGACGCGTGGAACCGATGATGATGTTCAGTTTGAGTGCCATGATGCTCCCTTGGGGATGTCTCGATTTTTCAGACAGTCGAGGGGGCGGAAGCCTTGGCCTCCGCCCGCTTGAATGGTTCAGAAGCGGTAGCTCAGCCCCGCGAGGACGCGGTGGCGGTCATAGTTGCCGTCACCCTCGCTGAGGTCCGAATAGCGATACTCCATCCGCGCAGACACATTGCTCATAAGCTGACGCTCGACACCGCCGCCGACGAGCCAGCCATCCTGGTTGGTGGTTTCGGATTGCGTACCGGCAATGTTCGCCGTCGTGGTTTTCACCCGGGCGTTGGTATAGCCGCCGCGGGCATAAAGGAGCGTGTCCGGCGTCACCAGATAGCCGGCGCGCGCGGTCAGATCGAACGAGTATTTCGGATCGAGCGTGTAAGAGCTGGCGCCGCTGAACCCGTGCAGCTTGTCGTCATTGGTAACATCGAAGCTGCCTTCAGCCCCGAGCACGATCCGCTCATTCAAACGGTGATCGAACCCGGCGTAAACGCCGCCAGTGAACGATTGCTGATCGTCGTCGATCGCGGCGACGCCAAGCGGAGTCTCAGGATTCGTTACCTCGGCCGAATTCCACCCCGCCTGGACGCCGACAAACGGCCCGTTGAATTCCTCGGCAAACGCCGTGCCGGTGAAAGCAGTGCCGAGAAGGGTGAAGGTGACGACGGTCGTGGGGAGGCGCATTCTATACTCCTGTTTCTTGAACTGTCCGCTTTCCGATCGGAGCGGGTGGCAGCGACATCGGCCTTTCCCAGAGGTTCATCAACGGTCAGGTAGTTCAAGCATCCTGTCCTTATGGTGCACAATCTTGGGAGCTGCGTGCAGCAAAGAGAGGCCAGCAGCGAACTGCCAGCCTCTCAGGGATTTTGACGAAGGTGGAGCCGCCCGACGGCGGCTTCGAATGGCTCGCTATCGCTCAGCTACAACAGAGGAACGGCGCAGCCTTGCTCAGGCGGGCCAGATTTCGACCGAAGGGGCAAAGCCGCGGTGACGCGCGACATGCGCGAGAATCCGCACTGCGTCATTCGACGAGAAACCGGCACCCAGAAGCGCATGCACATCCTCTTCGCGGAGGCGCTTCCAGAACCATGCCTTGACCGAGAAGCGCCGCAAAGTTTCCAGACGCTTGTTCGCGAGTGGTCGCGGGGTCTCGGCGCCGAACAGGATCCGTTGCAGGCGCGCGAGCAATCCGTCGGGATTCAAGCTCCTGGGACCGTCCCAGCGCGCCAATTCGACGATTTCCCACTCGGCGCCGCTGAGTTGCCCGTAATGGACCAGCGGAATGGCCCGGTCACGCCCGCCAGCAATGCGTGTGGTCTTGGGCCAGGTATTCGCTTGAATCATGGTCATGGATCCTGTTCTTGATGTTCGAGGCCGTACTCGCCTCGAGCGGCCAAGCGATCAACGGCCGCCCGGTGCATGGAATGTGGCCGGTTGGTTCACGACGGCGAGCCAGCCGGGATTGCTCGGCCGGGACCAGCTAACGGACCATTTGCTCTCTCATTGCACCAGTGTTCCGCCATTCATCGGCAGACAGCTGCCGTTGATGAAGCTTGATTGGGAACTGGCCAGGAACAGGACGAGCTGCGCAATCTCGGCCACCTCTTCGAGATGATTCATTGGGGGGTGAGCCGCAAGTTTCGCGTGCTCTTCGGATGAACGGAGATTGCTCAGCTGCGTGTCCATGTAGCCGGGCGCCACTGCATTGGCCCGTATGCCCTGCTGTCCATACTCCAGCGCGACACCCTTGGTGAGACCTACCAGACCTTGCATAAAGGCGGTGTAGGCTCCGACTCCGGGCGCAGCGACCGCGCCGGCAGAAGTAACCAAATTGACGATTACGCCTCCGCCCGCGTCGATCATCGCCGGAATCTGCGCACGCAACGCATAGAACACGCCGGATAGACTGATTGCGGTAAACTTGTCCCACGTCTCGATGGGAATTCCCGCAAGCGGCGCACGCGCCGAACTGTTGCTGGCATTGTTGACCGCAATGTCCAGCCAGCCGTAGCGGTGCTTTGCAAACGTTACCAACCCGAGGTGGTATTTTGGGTCAGCGATGTCTCCGGCCATGAAACTGGCGCGTCCGTCGGCCGACTCGATCGCAGCGACGGTTTGCTCGCCGGCGGCAATGACCTGGTCAGCGACGATGACGTTGGCACCTTCCCGGGCAAAGAGAAGCGCAACCGCGCGCCCGATGCCCGAGCCGGCGCCCGTGACGATGGCGGTCTTGCCTTGAAGGACTGGGAGCCGCTCTTCACTGGCGCGAACGGTCTGGAACGGGAAATCCCGGTAAGTCATGTGTGCAACCTTTTTGAGAACCAACGGGGCGCTAAGTGTCATGGCGCCGGCAGCGGCGATCAACCGCCCGCTGGTTCATGGTTGCTGTCCTTATGGTGCGCGATTGCGCGCTTCGCGCTCACGGTTGATTTGCTGAACCTTGGCGTTGAAGAAATCGATGAAGGTGCGGACCTTGGCGGAAAGAAACTTGCGGCTGGGATAGACCGCATAGATTTTGGTGGCGATCTGTGCGGTGCCTGGCAGCACCGCCTCAAGGCGCCCTGAGGCCAAATCGTCCTCGACCATGATGTCGGGTAATAGGGCCATGCCCATCCCCTCCAGCGCGACCAGGTGCAGAAGCGATTCATTGCCGCTTTCGAACCCGGCCTGGAACTTCACGACCTCGCGGCCGTACGATCCCTCGAACGGAATAGCGGCGCCCACGTGCATGCCTTTGCACAGCAGAAGTTTCTGTCCATTGAGATCGGCCAGTTTCTCGGGCCGTCCGACCCGATCGAGATAGGCAGGCGAAGCAACGAGGTGAAAAGGCATGTCGGCGACGGGACGGGCGATGAGACCCGGATCGAGTGATCCCGGGACCGTGGCACGGAGCAGGAGGTCGAATCCTTCCTCCACCAGATTGATGAGCCTACCGCTCAGCTCGATGTCGAAACGGACCTCGGGATAAAGCGAATCGAACTCGGCGAGCATGGCCGAGAAACGTGTGTTGTCGAACCAGAGAGGCGCGCCTAGCCGCAGCGTTCCGCGCGGAATGACGGTGGTGTTGCCGACAGCCGCTTCGACCTCGTCGAGCGCTTCGAGCGTTTGCTTCGCCTGGTTAAAATACAGCGCACCGGTTTCGGTCATGCTGACGTGCCGGCTGGTGCGATTCAGAAGCCTCGTTCCGAGCCGACTCTCCAGAGACCTCACATGCTTGCTCGCCATGGTCGGCGACATATCGTGGCGGTCTGCAGCACCAGTGAAGCTCTTCAGCTCCACAACGCTGCAGAACACGCGGAGACTTAACAGCGTATCCATAGATCATGCACCTACAGGACATGTTGGTTGAACTCAAGCCGCGTTGATAAAGTATCACGACAAGTGCATTTCGGCCGGCGTCGGCGGCCGCTGCCCCCATTTGCCCCCACATGCGGCTGCCGACAGCTCTCTTGGATCAACAGCGCAGGACAGATCAGCATGGCGCAAACACGTTGTTCCGCACACAAACTGACCGGCCAAATAGGAGGTTGAGTAATCATGGCGATGGAGCCCGCGACCATCTCGGCTGTCTCGGCGCTAGCTGGCTCCGGCATCGGTGCCCTGGCATCGGTCACGACCACCTGGCTCACGCAGCATTTCCAGAGCAGAGCTCAGCGTCTCAGCCAGGAAGGGTCGCGTCGCGAGCGGCTGTTCGGCGACTTTGTCGATCAGGCATCGGAAAACTATGCTGACGGGATAGCTCACGAGAAGCTGGACGAGCCTACCAAACTGGTGCCGCTGTACGCGACCATCAACAAGCTTCGTCTCTTTGCAACACCCGAGACGATCCGCGCGGCCGAGGCGGTTCTCGAAGGCATCATCGAAATATACCACGCGCCTCCTTCGACGTTGAAAGAGAAAAGCTCGAGCATCGCCGCTCACGACATCCTGCGCGCATTCGCCGAGGCATGCCGCAGCGAGCTCAAAGCCTTGCGCTAAAGCCCTGTCGGATCCGTATGCCTCTGCCGGACGTTCGAAGGCACCTCAAACTTTGTGATTCTGATCTGGGGGCTGTCCATTCAATGCATCGACCAGCCATGGCTCACGGCCACCGACTGGCTCATGCCCTGTCCTCGCTTTCGCAATGAGTTGATAGTGCTGGTGCGCATTTTCGCGGGTCCGAACAATCCTCCGGACGCTGATCGCCGAAGCCAGTTCCCCCAGAAGATCGGTCCCCGATCGCCATGCGAACTGGGTCACAGCGTCGCCGCCCCCGGTTCCGGAACGGCCGCATACACCTTCAGGAAGGCGTCTGCCGCTGCGGTCGCCGCAGTCACGATGTCGTTGGGATCGCTGGCGTCCTTCGCGGAGAGCAGGTGCCGCTCGAGCAAGTCCCATTCATTAAGGCCCTTCCAGTGCATCGCCGTGGTCCAAGGGTCAGCGAAGTTGAGGCGCCCTTCCTTCATCATCACCGCGAAACGGTCGGCGAGGCGCTGCCACGCGGGACGGAGCGCGGTCTCGTAGAACTCCCGCGCGATTGGCTGGTTGGCGACGGTCCGAATGCTCGCCGCCCGCGACTGATGCCGCGACAGATAGGAAATCCCGAGCCGGATAAGGCCACTGCGCAGGTCCTTTTCCGCCAGAAATTCATGGAGCAGTCGGTCCGCCTCCTCGTTAACGTCATGGTTCAGGACGGCGCGAAGCAAATCCTCCTTGGAAGAGAAATAGCCGTAGAGCGTCGCTTTAGATCCACCGACCCGGGCCGAGATGGCGGACATGGAGGTGCGCTCATAGCCAAGCTCTTCAAACAGCCCAGCGGCAATTCGAATAATTTCCAGACGTTTCTCTTCTGTGCGCACACGCATTGGAATTCATCTCCGCGATTATTGTCAAAAGATTTAGTGGGGAGTTCCAACCTGCAGATCGCTCGAGGCCGACAGATATCTGTCGAGCAGCTGCCGTGTTGGCGGGGTCAAAACAGCCCGAAGCTCGCCAGTGAAACTGTGCCGGGCGCCGGCGATGAATTGCCGGTCCTCGAAGGCGGCGAGCCAGCGGGTCAATGCCGATGGCGTCACGCTGATCAGCGAGGCGAGCTTGGCGAGGCTCAGGTCGCACCAGCGGTCCGAATGAAGAGCCAGGAGAATGTCCCAGGCGGACTCCTCGATCATGGCGGGCGGCAGGATTGCGGTTGGCGCCTGTCCTCCGATTTGGAGGTTGCGCTGCAGTTCGTTGCTCATTGCAAGACTCCCTTCGTCTGAGCGTCATGGAACTGGGAAACAGCCAAGGCCGGGTCTGCGGCCGGATCGTCGCTGCCGTCGGACAAGCCCCCGACAAGGACCGTCGCGATGATCAGGACAGCGAGCCCGCTCACGGTGCGTGCGCGAAACCAGCCTCGAAGCGCCGGCATCAGCAGCGCCAGCATGACAAGCATGATGATTGGCCCGAGAATCCGATATGGGACCGATGAACCACCAAGTCCGGCGTCTTGAAGCGACCAAGCCAGCGTGCCCGCGAAAACGGCCATGTAGGTCCAGGCTCCGGCCACATGCCGCTTCGCCAGCAAAGTCCCGGATAGGATCAGCCCGCAGCCGGCGAATAGGAGCAATGAACCGCTGCCCAGAGATGAAAAGGCGCTAACGCCCGTCAGCAGGACTCCCAGCAGCGCGATCAGCGACCCGCAGATCGCGAGGATCGATCGATGCGCAGAGTCCGAATGCAGCCGGGATCGGCGAGGAACCTGTTCTGTTGCTGACCTAACCATCGTCACAAATCCTTGTGGTCTTGGGGCTCTGCCCGCGCCCGTAAGGGGCAACGGCGCGGGCAGAGCGATCCGGCGCTGGAAGGAAGGGGAGGACATCTTCCAGGCCGGTAAACCTTAGGCCGTGCTTACCGGGAGCGACGGAGTGAAGCCGCGGTGATGGGCGACGTAGGCGAGGATCCGCTTGGCGTCGGTCACGGTGTATCCGGCATCGAGGAAATCCTGCACTTCCGTGGCGGGAACGAAGTCCCAGAACCAGGCGCGAACCGAGAACCGCCGCGGCGCCTCCAGCCCATCGTTCGCCAACCGGCGGGGAACGGCTATTCCGAACAGGCTGCAGGCGATACGTGCGACGATGCCGTCAGTATTGAGGCTGCGCGGTCCGTCGTCGCGCGCCATGTCGATAACCTGCCAGCTCATTTTGCCCTGGCGCTGTGGTTCGATGGTGGAAACGGCGTTCATCGGATGTCCTTTTCTCAACTTGTACCGTACGGCCTAGTCCATTTTTGGATTATGTGTCAACATAAAAATGGACCGTACCGTACGGTCCTGCCTTTGCAGAGGTTTAGAGTGGATCAAGCGTGGTCGCCGGACCAGGATCGACGCCTATCGAGCGAATCGCGCTCGATTCGACCTGGCTAGCCGCGACGGTAAAAGATGTGCGCCCCAATCTGACTCACGCGAGCGAGGCGGCCGCCCCAGGCGGGCGCCACGTAATCGGCATGATACCAGAGCACGTCGGGCGCCAGCTTGTTCGCCAGCTTCTCGTCTGCGATGTGAGCCACCGCCACAGCCGTCCGCCAGGCGACACTGCTCTCGTCGATCGGCGGGAAGAGGCCGTTGCGGACGAATGAGAATTGCGCAGGCTGCGTCACAACCGCGCAGATCGAGGCCGGATACTCGCCCGACGCGGCACGGTTCAGCACCACCTCGGCTACGGCCAGTTGGCCTTCGAGCGGTTCCCCGCGCGCCTCGAAATAGACAGCGCCGGCGAGGCACCCCAGCTCCTGGTCCGTACCAACCGCGGCCGCATGATCTCGAACCAGCTCCTCAAGCGGCTGGTCGACCGGATTACCAGAGGTCGGCTTTGCTTCGCTCGGCGATGCAACAACGGGCAATAAATTGGCGCAGGCCGCCACCGGAGGAGCGGCCGAAGCGCTAGTCGCTGCAAACGCAAGCGAGGCCGCGGCGATGTCGCGGGCACATACTCTGTGCTTCATATTTGACTTCGAAGTTTCGTTCGCGACGTTCAAGGCGGCTCTGCGTCAGAGCCGCCGCGCGGGATGCCGAAGCCTGTCATGAGAATTAGGTACCGTACGGTCTAGTCTATTATTGATTAGGTGTCAATTTGAAAAATGGACCAAGGCGTACGGTGCTGCTTCGCAGCGATATTCTGCTTTGACGATAGCGGCAGATAGGGCCCAAGGCGCTGCCGATTCGCGCGAAGGGGTACCGTCGACTCGCTGCGAGTCGCGACGGACAGCATTGGAATTCAGACGCGGCAATTCAGCCGTGTCGCCTAATCAGGATGAATCCCGTGCGCCCTCGCGCGCGCGGAACGTGAAGTGCGCTAGCCTCGCGCCTTTCTCGGCTTCGGCTCCTCATTGCCGTAGATCCTGAGAAAGGCGTCGACCGCGTGTTTCACGACTGCTTCCACTTCCTTGGGATCCGGGTGCTTGGCCGCGTTCAGAAGCTGCCTTTCGAGCAGATCCTGCAGCACGAGGCCCTTAAAGTGCATGGCGGCCAGCCAGGGATCGGCGCGCCGGAGCTTGCCTTCAGCCATGAGCGCCTTGAAGGCGTCGGCGACCCGCTTCCACGCCACGCAAAGGACGTTCTCATAGAACTCCTCGCCGATGCCGGACTCTGCCGGCTGGGTTGCGACAATGCGCATGTTCGAGATCGCCAGCGGGCCGAGCTGGCGCGCCAGATAGATTTCCCCGAGGCGTGTCAGCCCTTTGCGCAGGCTCCTTTCGCCGAGGAACTCTTCCATCGCCTGGTCGGCGATATCGCCCACGTCGAAGTCGAGCACCGCGCGCAGCAGGTCCTCTTTCGATGGAAAATAGTTGTAGAGAGTCTGCTTTGAACCGCGCATGCGCTCCGCGATCGTGAGCATGGACGTCCGCTCGTAGCCCAACTCCTGGAATGTCCCGGCCGCGACTCGGATAATCTCGCGCCGCTTCTCATCTGATCTCGTCCGCACCATCGCCACAAATCCCTCAAAACTAAACGGTACCATACGGTCTATTTTTGCATTGACAAGCCCGATACCGTGGACTAGACCGTACGGTACCGTTTAACCGATACAGGGTTTGAAGATGAAATCGAATCGAACTGCGCGGTCGCGCTGCGCGGTGCTGCTGACAGCCGCACTGCTGACTAGCGCCTGTGCCTCCATTCCCGATCTCGGGACGAAGCCGGTGCCGCACGCCGCGAGCGACTATCAGTCGTCAGTGTCGCTAGCCGGATCCCATGCCGAATGGCCCGGCGACGGCTGGTGGCAGGGCTATGGCGATCCGCAGCTGACGCGTCTCATCGATGAGGCGCTGGCCGGCTCGCCCGACCTTGCCGCCGCGGCGGCTCGCATGCGGGCTGCGCAAGGCTATGCCCAGGCGGCCGGCGCGGCGCTCAAGCCCACCATCGACGCCTTCGCCTCGGCGGACGTATCCAATTCCAGCCAGAACGGAAGCATGCCGGCTGCGGCGATCCCGGACGGCTGGAACGACAGTGGCAGTGTCGGGCTCAGCCTGAACCTGAACCTCGATCTGTGGGGCAAGAACCGCGCGGCGATGCGCGCTGCGCGTCTCGACGCAACGGCCGCCGAGCTCGAGCTCGACGAAGCGCGGCTTGCCCTCACGACGGGGATCGCGTCGACTTACGCCGAGCTGGCGTCGCTTTACGCCCAGCGCGACAGCCTCGAATCCGCGCTCGACATCCGCACGCAGTCGCTGACGCTCGTCAAGCAGCGCGTGGCTTCCGGCCTCGACAACGACAGCGCGCTGCGGTTGGCCGAAGCGCGCATCCCCCAGACACGGGCCGATCTGGCCGCCACCGACGAGGCCATTGCGCTCGCCAAGAACGCGCTCGCCGCCCTGGTGGGCGCCGGTCCCGACCGCGCGCTCACCATTGAGCGCCCGGACATCGCCTCGCTGCAGATGCGGGGCATTCCTGGCACCGCGTCGATTGACCTTGTCGGCCGTCGTCCGGACGTTGCCGCCGCCCGTGCACGGGTTGAGGCCGCAGCGCAGCGGATCAAGGTAGCGCGCGCCGCCTTCTATCCGGACGTCAGCCTCCAGGCGCTGATCGGGATGCAGGCCTTCGGCCTCGGTAATCTGTTTTCCAGTGGCTCGTCGTTTGGGAGCGTTGGGCCCGCGGTAAGCTTGCCCATCTTCCACGGCGGCGCGCTCCAGGGCGAATATCGCGGTCGCCGCGGCGAGTATGACGAGGTGGTTGCGCTCTACGACCGCCAGGTCATCCAGGCGCTGCGCGAGACCGCCGACGCCGCGACGAGCCAGAAGATGCTCGGCAAGCGACTGGCAGAATCGCGCGATGCGCTCGCCGACTATGAGGACGCGCTCCGCCTCGCGCAACTGCGTTACAAGCAGGGCCTGTCGACCTATCTCGACGTGCTCACGGCGCAGGAAAGCGTCGTCGGCGCGCGCCTCAAGGTCGCCGAGCTCGAAACCCGCGCCTTCACACTCGACGTCCAGCTGATCCGCGCCCTTGGCGGCGGCTTCTCGGCTGCGTGACCACCTCAACAAGGAGATTAGAAATGGCTGATAGAGATCCCGGCACCCTGAGTGCCACCGAAGAAGTTACCATCAATGCTGTTGCGGACACCAACATGAAAGCCAAGCGCAAGCGGCTGTTCGGCGCGCTTGCTGGCGGCATCGCGCTCATCGGGGCTGGCGGTTATGCCTATGATGCTTTGGTCGCCTCGAAGCATGCCGTCACCGACAACGCCTATGTGGGCGCCGATGTCGCGCAGGTCACTTCGCAGCTTGGTGCCCCGGTGAGCGCAGTGCTCGTCCAGGACTCGCAGCAGGTGCGCCGCGGCGACGTGCTTGTGCGGCTCGACAATACCGACGCGGCGATCGCGGTCGCGCGCGCCGAGGCCGATCTCGCAAGGGCCACCCGCAAGGTCCAGGGCCTGGTCGCGACCGACGGCGGGCTCGGCGCGCAGATCAGCGCCCGCGCCGCCGATGAAGCGCGCGCCGGAGCCGAGGTGGCGGCCGCCAAGGCAAGCTTCGACAAGGCGCGGATCGATCTCGAGCGCCGCCAGGCGCTGGTTGAGTCGGGCGCTGTGTCCGCCGACGAGGTGACCGCGGTCCGCAACGCGTTCAACAATGCCGCGGCCGGCCTTCGCGCCGCCCAGGCTGGACGCGCCCAGGCCGCCGCGGCGCGCAACGCCGCTGTCGGCGACCGCGACGCAAACCGTGCGCTGATCGCCAACACCACCGTCGACAACAATCCCGAAGTGCTTGCCGCCCGCGCCGCGCTCGCACAGGCGCGTGTTGATCTCGAGCGCACCGTCATTCGCGCGCCGATGGACGGCGTTGTCTCACGGCGCCAGGTTCAGGTCGGCCAGCGGGTTCAGCCGGGCGCGATGCTGATGGTCGTCGTGCCGGTCCAGGCGGCCTATGTCGACGCCAATTTCAAGGAAGTCGAGCTCGCGCACGTCCGCCCCGGACAGAAGGTCGAGCTGACCTCCGACCTCTATGGCGAAGACGTCGTCTTCCACGGCAAGGTCGCCGGCTTCTCCGGTGGCACCGGCGCTGCCTTCGCGCTGGTGCCGGCGCAGAATGCCACGGGCAACTGGATCAAGGTTGTCCAGCGCCTGCCGGTGCGGGTCACGCTCGATCCCAGGGAGCTCAAGCAGCACCCGCTCCGCGTCGGTCTGTCGATGGAAGTCGACGTGGACGTCTCCAACTGATCAGCAAGGGGCAGGCGTTATGTCCATTACGAAGGCTTTTGCGGCGGCCAAAGACGCCGCCCCGCTGACCGGCATCAAACTTTACGCTGCGGCGTTCCTGATCGGTCTCGGCAACTTCCTGGTGGTGCTCGACACCACGATCGCCAACGTGTCGATCAACACGATCGCCGGCGATCTCGGCATTTCGTCGGCGCAGGGCACATGGGTGATTACGTCCTACGCGGTCGCTGAGGCCATTACGGTACCGCTAACCGGCTGGCTGGCGATGAAGTTCGGCGCGCAGCGCACCTTCATAGTCTGCTATCTGGCCTTCGCCGTCGGGTCGCTACTGTGCGGCATGTCGAGTTCGCTCGGCATGCTGCTCGGCATGCGCGTGCTGCTCGGGCTGTTCGGCGGCCCGATCATGCCGCTCTCGCAGATGTTGCTGCTGCGCATCTTCCCCAAGGAGAAAGCCACTCTCGCGACCGTGATCTGGGCGATGACCACGCTGATCGGACCCGTCGCCGGCCCCATCCTCGGCGGCATCATCTGCGACAATTATGGCTGGGAATGGATTTTCTTCATCAAGGTGCCGATCGCCGGTGTCGGCGGGGTTGTCCTGTGGTGGCTGATGCGCGGCCAGGCGGACCCGAAGGCGCAGGCGTTCATCGACAAGGTCGGGCTCGTCCTGCTCATCATCTGGGTAGCCGCGCTGCAGATCATGCTCGACGAGGGCCGCAACCACGACTGGTTTGCCGACCCGCACATCCGGATGTACGGCATCGTCGCCGCAATCGGCTTCGTCGCCTTCGTGATCTGGGAACTCACGGAGAAGAATCCGATCGTCAATCTCAGGATCTTCCGCCACCGCGGCTTTGTCGGGGCCGCGACCACCTACTCCGTCGCGTTCGGCGCCTTCTTCGCCAGCATCGTCATCCTGCCGCTCTGGCTGCAGTCCAACATGGGCTACACCGCGACCTGGGCGGGCTACGCCACCGGCATCATGGGGATCCTCGCGGTTGTTTGCTCCCCGCTGGTCGGCAAGGCGGTCGAGAAATTCGATCCGCGCATGATCGTCTTCCTCGGCATCATCGGCCTCGCTGGAATCATGCTGTGGCGAATGTGGACGTTCAGCACCGACGTCACGTTCCTGCAGATGGCGTGGCCGACGCTCATCACCGGTGTGTTCATGGTCATGTTCTTCGTCCCCGTAACCGGGCTTGCCATGGCGAGCGTCGATCCCGAGGAGCAGGCGAACGCGGCGGGCATCTCGAACTTCATGCGGACGCTGGCCGGCGCCTTCGCCACCTCGCTGATCCAGAGCCGCTGGTCGGACGCGACGCGCGCCAACAACACGGAGATCGCCAATGCGATGCCCCATGGGCAGCAGGCGGTCGATGCGATGACGGCGCAAGGCGTGCCGGCTGAATCGGCGAGGACGATGCTCTCCCAGCTCGTCGAAAGCCAAAGCGTGATGCTGGCAACACTGAACATGTTCGGCGTGATCGCCGTCTGCCTAGGGATTGCCGCGACCCTCATCTGGCTGGTGCCTAAGCCCAAGGGCCCGATCGACACCAGCGGCGCTCACTAAATTGCCGGCACCGCCCTCGAAGCACCGTCAAACGCGCTTCGAGGGGCCGGATGGCGGTCCACTCCTCCCTCGTTACATAAAGGAAAAGCAAATGACTCTATTCAAATGGATTGCCGCGGCCGCGGCTTTGGCCGGCGTCGCCGGCGGCGTTCCCGCCGCAGCCAAGGTGGAGGTGGTCCAGTCATCCTCCCCCGCGCTTGCCCAGGGCTCGACGTTCGCCTGGGCCTCCATGCGCGCCATCGGACTGGGCGTGCCCGATCCCGCGATCGCCAATGAGATCACGGCGGACCGGCTGCGCACAATCACCGAGTCCGCCCTGACATCGAAGGGCTATCGGCAGATCGCCAATCCGCTCGATGCCGACCTGGTCGTCGCCTATACCATCGTCATGCAGCCCGAGACGGAGGGGAAATTGACCTCTGACCGAGCGGGCTGCAGCTTTCCGGTCTGCGCGGCACCCAGCAACTACAGCCTCGACACGCGTCACTATACCCAAGGAACCCTGGTGCTCGATCTGGTCGAGCGCCAGACCGGGCGCCTGGTGTGGCGCGCCACGTCAAAGAAGCGCGTCACCGGCAAGGATGCGTCGGAGAAGAAACTGACCGCGCTGCTGCGCGAGATGACCAAGTCTCTGCCGCTGCGCTAGGATCGCGTTGCCCAAACGCGTGGTACTGGAATTACGTCAATGCGCACATGGCGACGACGGCGGCACCGCGCGTTTACGGACATCGCCTATCGATTCTGATTTGACCTTAGCGGTTCGCCGGCCATGCCACCGGCGATTCCACGGATTTTGAGAGAGCCGACAATGCGAGCATTCCTTCTTTTTTCGGTCGTCGTGACAGTGCTGTTGGGTGTGTTCTCCGTCCTGCAAGTCGCCACTGGTGATGGGCTGAGCGCAGTTGTGCTCGAGCTCGTTCTCCTGATCACCCTGGCCGGCTCCCCGCTGGCCGCAAGCCGGGGAATTTAGAAAGCGGGGAGACATCGAGCCGCGCCTATGCATGCACGCACCGCTGGAGGACGCGAGAAATGCCGACGGCTATTTCTGCGGGCCAAAGTCGTTGAGCGTTTAGGGTTTGGAGAAGGCCTTGCACCGGCAGCCGATGCGACGCTTCCCAATCTAGCGTCACCTAAGCCGCACTACGCAGCCAGTTGCTCCGCTTTCAGCATGAAGATGACATTCGTCATCCGCACCGCTTTTTGTTCAGCCGCCTCGTGCGGCAGACCGAGCCCGGACAGGAGCATCGTCAGCATCTCCTGCGTTACGGGCACCACCATCGCCTCGTGCTCGAGTTCGAGCAACCGCGCGACAAGCGCCTGTGTGACCGCGCCGGTGAGGCTGACCGCGGCCTCGATCGTCGTGAACCGGAACAGGCCCTTCTCCCGGCCTTCCTCCAGATCGGCAACGAGATCGGCATTGAGCGCTGCTTCCTCGTCGAGCGCGGCCACATGAAACTGCGAGAAGAAGCGGGCATGCAAGGGATCGATAATCGCCATCCGCGCGTGAATTGCGACCCCCTGCGATAGACGATCGACCGGATTTTCAACGCCGGCGTTGGTGCGCGCGACGATCTCCTCGAAGATCTGGCGCGATTGGCGGCGCAGCTCCTTTAGGTACGCCTCGCGGTCCATGAAATGATTGTAGAAGGTCTGTTTCGAGATGCCCGCGAGGCTCGCGATGTCCTCGACGCCGAAGGGACCCGCGCCCTGCTGCCCGAGGAGCTCGAATCCCGCCCGCACGAGACGCTCGCGCGTCTTGATCCAGCGCTTGTCCTTGATGGTCACGCTTTGAATGGTTCGCTCCCGGAAGATGCCCATGATCCGACCCTGCTGGTCGCCACCGTCCTTTGCATAGCAGTCCATCAAAAATCCGCAAACCCCGCCCCAAGCTTGCCCGAGGGCGCATTCTCGGATATTTATTGGACTAATCGGCAAATAAAAAAGCGAGCGCAGCATCGCGAGCCGATGGCCGGAACCCAGGCCGAAAAAAGCAATGGGAGGGAGAGGCAGTGGAAGCAAAATACGCAATTATTGCGGGCATTTGTGCCAGCACATGGATCATGGCTCCGGCCCGTGCGGAGCCCGCAAGGGCAGAGGACACGGCGCAATCGGACGACCAACAGTTGGACCCCCAGGACATCATTGTCACGGCCCGCAAGCGTGACGAGTCCGTACAGCAGATCCCCATCGCTATGGATGTCGTGAGCGACAAGGCGCTTGCCGCTACGGGTACGGCCTCGCTGCTCCAGCTCGAAGCGATCGCCCCCGGGCTCAATCTCGCCAAAGCGCCGGCCGGCGCCGAGATCGGTGTGACCGTGCGCGGCCTGGGTTCGGCGCCGGGGGCGCCCTCGTTCGACAGTTCGGTCAGCCTTTTCGTCGACGGCATTTACGCGCCCCGCTCGCGCGAGTTCGCTTCCTCGGTGTTCGACGTCGAGCGCATCGAGGTGATCAAGGGCACGCAGGCAGCGCTGCTCGGCAAGAACACGAGCCTTGGTGCGATCAACGTGATCACGCGCAAGCCCGGTGACAAACGCGCGGCCGACCTGCGTGGCTCCTATGAGTTCGAATTCGGATCGACCCTGCTCGCCGGCGGCATCGACGTCCCGCTTGCCGAGGGGCTCGCAGTCCGCGTCTCGGGCCAGCGGCTCGACAACAACGGCTGGGTGCGCGACACGGTTGCGGGCAACAAGGCGCCGCGCAACCGCGACGATGCCATCCGCGCGGTCATGACGTGGGAGCCGTTGGACGGCGTCGACGTCACGCTGGTGGCCCAGCACAATGTCTCGAAACAGCGGGGCAGCTTGGTGGAGTTCGCCACGCTCAACCTGATCGCCGAGCAGCTCGCGGCGCTTGCGGGGGCACCGGGCTCGCTCGACGACCGCCTCGACGTTATCAACGCGACCAGCCTGTTCGGCCCCGGCACCGAGCAGCACGAGCGGCTCAAGGTCGACCGCTTCTCGGGCGCGGTCAACATCGATCTGGGCGGCGGCACCCTGACGTCGGTTACGGGCTACTCGCGCTACACCGACGACAACCTGTCCGACACGGACTTCCTGCCGGGCGAATGGGCGACGCGCAAAGTCGACGAAAGCTCGAAACAGTTCTCGCAGGAACTGCGCTATGTGTCGCCCACGGGCGGCACGGTCGATTATGTCGTGGGCGGGCTCTATCTTCACAACGAGCTCGACAGCACATCGACCTTCTTTGCCAACTATCCGTTCGGCCCGGCCCCCGGTGTCAACATCGCGGGGAGCTTCCGGAACGATTTCCTGCAGAAGACCGAAACCTTCTCGGCGTTCGGACAAATGACGGTGCACGCGACCGATGCGCTGCGGCTGATTGGCGGATTGCGCTACACGCATGAGAAGAAGACCGTCGACCTTGGGCGCGAAATACTGGTGCCGGGGCTCTACAGCGTCGTGATCTTCCCGCCCTATGCGCCGTTCCGCATGTCGCGGTCCGATGGTCCGGTCGACTATTCGGCGGGCGTCCAGTACGATATCAGTCCCGACATCACCACCTATGTCTCGTACGGGAAGGGCACCAAGAGCGGCGGCTTTGCCTCGTCGGCGACGTTCCTCGACCAGTCCGGATACGACAGTGAAACCGCGCGGACGCTCGAGGGCGGCATCAAGGCGCAGGATGGCGGACGCCGCTGGCTGATCAACCTGTCGGTGTTCGACACCAGGGTGAGTAATTTCCAGACAGTTACGTTCAACGGCGTGACCT
This sequence comes from Sphingobium sp. FW306-1B-F04DB, assembly GCF_058781925.1. Lineage (NCBI taxonomy): Bacteria > Pseudomonadati > Pseudomonadota > Alphaproteobacteria > Sphingomonadales > Sphingobiaceae > Sphingobium > Sphingobium sp. FW306-1B-F04DB. The sequence continues at coordinate 167,841 of NZ_JBYSXE010000002.1, forward strand.
TCAACATCTTCAATACCGATCTGCGCAGCACCGGGGTCGAGCTCCAGGCGAACTGGCGCCCGGTCGACGCGCTGCGCGTCTATCTCAACAACACCTATGCCGACGCGCGCGACCGCAATACCGACGGACGTATCCCGCTTGCGCCCAAATGGAGCGGTTCAGGCGGATTTTCGCTTAACGTGCCGGTGACGGGGGCGATCGATTTCCTCGCCGACGGTTCGATCGACTATCGCTCGAGCCGCACCTACCAACAGGACCCGGCTGCGGCTGAGGTCGGCAATCCGTTCACGACCTTCAATCTCAGCCTTGCCGCCGCCGACAGCAATGAGCGCTGGGAAGTGCGGCTGATCGGGCGCAACCTGACCGACAAAAAGGGCATCGCCTTCGCGTTCCCCACTCCGATCGTGGGGACGCAATCGGTGATGTCGGAGCGCAGCCGCACGATCGCGCTCCAGGTTTCCATGAAAATGTGAGGGGAGCAGGGGGCGGGCGGCAAGCCTGCCTCCGGTTGTATCGCGCGACCGAAAGTGCCCGGACCGGGATATCCGGTCCAGGCACTTTCGCTCTCAGGCCGTGACCCGCTCCCGAGGAGCCAACAGCGCCGACCAGGCCTTGTACAGCTCGCCGGCATCGCCGGTGCCGAAGATGTGACGATCGGGGCGCACGAGCACGGCTTCCGCCTTATGCATGGCAAGCTCGCGCTCAAGCGCGTCGCGGAAGGCGGCGAGGCGCGGATCGTCGAGCGTGACCGTGACCAGTCCGTCGACGGCCGCGGCTGGCGTCCGGGTGATCAGCCACGCGCCCGCGCCGAGCACATCATCGAGCTTGAGCGAGCCGTTGTCGCCTGCGCAGGGCTGCGGGAAATATTGCCCGGCGCCCGAGGCGCCGGCGAGGATGAAGCCGCGGTCGATCGGCGGATAGTTGAAGGTGCCGTCGGGCGACTGGCCCGCTGCGCGCGCTGCAATCATCTGGCGGTCACGTTCGGCGGCGGCCACCGGATCGGTGATGCAGACGGTGTGCCCCATCATGATCGCCATCTCAATCGTCGCGCGCACATGAGGTTCGCGTTCGGGCTGGTAGCTGTCGAGCACCGAATCGGGCGCGCCGTCCCGCACGATCGCGGTGAGCTTCCACGCGAGATTCGCGGCGTCGCGCAAGCCCGAGCACAGTCCCTGGCCAGCGAAGGGCGGCGTCTGGTGGGCGGCATCGCCCATGAGCAGCACGGACCCCTTGCGCCATTCGCGCGCGATGCGGGCGCGAAAGATGTAAACCGCCTTGCGCTCGAGGGAGACCGCGCCATCCACCTTCCACGGCTCAAGCAGGCGCGCGATGGACTCGTCCGTCGATAGTTCCTCCGCCGTTTCGCCGGGCTTGATCATGAACTCCCAGCGATGGCGGCCCTCGCCCATCAGCGAACAGGTCGTCGGCCGGGCGGGATCGCAAACCTGCATGATGAACGTGGGCAGCCGGTCAAAGTCATGGACGATCGCGTCCACGACCAGCCATTGCTCCTCAAAGCCAAGGTCGTCGAACTCAATTTCAGAGGTCTTGCGGACGGTGCTGCGCGCGCCATCGGCGCCGACCAGATAGCGCGCATGCACCTCCCGGTTGCCTTCCGGCGTGGCGACCTCCACAACCACCCCAGTTTCGGTACTGTGAAAGCCGGTCGCTTCCCATTGCGAGCGGAGCGTGTTCGGGTCGAGCTTCGCCAATGCTTCGCGTAGATGGGCCTCGATCGACGGCTGGTGGATCATGTTGCCGGTCGGCCAGCCGGCAGGCGCAAAGCGCTCGCCGCTCTCGAAGGTCAGCAGTACCTCTCCCTTCGCGTTGACGAAATCATAGCGGTCGCCGCGGCGGCTGGTGCGCATGGCCTGCTGCGCGACACCAGCCTCCTGCAGGACGCGCATCCCTTCATGGTCGATATGTGCGGCGCGGGGAAGGGGATGGATTTCCGGAGCCTTCTCGGCAACGATCACCGACACGCCCCGCTGCGCCAGCAGCACGGCCAAGGTAACGCCGACGGGGCCCCCGCCGACGATAACGACGTCGCATTCCAACACATTGCTCATCATGTCAGCCCTCTGCCGCCATGGCGCCTTCGATGGCGCCGAGCTGTTCGATCTCGCAGCGCACGATGTCGCCCGGCGCAAGGAAACGCCGCGGATCCATCGCAGCGCCGATGCCCCCCGGCGTGCCCGTGAAGATCACGTCGCCGGGCTCGAGCGTCATGCCGACGCTCAGATGTTCGATCTGCTCCCACAGGTCGAAGACGAGGTGCTTCGTGTTCGACGACTGGCGCAGCTCGCCATTCACCCAGCAGCGGACGTCGAGCGCGTGCGGGTCCGCGATTTCGTCGGCCGTCGTCAGCCACGGCCCCATCGGCGCGTGGGTGTCGAAGCTCTTGCCGAGCGTCCATTGCGGCCCGGCATGCTGCCACATCCGCTCGGTGACGTCGTTGCCGACGCAATAGCCGAAGACGTGCTCGTGTGCCCGCTCGGCCGGGATGTGCTTGCCGCGTTTGCCGATCACTGCGACCATTTCGACTTCATAGTCGGCGGTCGCCGTGCCGGTGGCGATCAGGATCGGATCGAACGGGCCGTTGACCGACGTCTGCGCCTTGGTGAACCACACCTGCCGCTGCGGGATTTCCATCTTCGATTCGGCGACGTGATCGGCATAGTTGAGGCCGATCGCGAAGATCTTGCCAGGCCGAGGCACGGGTGCGCAGAGCTTGACCTCGGCGAGCGGCACGCCGCCGCCGGCAGCGGCCTTTGCCTCGAGCGCCGGCTTCAGCTCATCCCAGCGCGCGATCAGGTCAATCATCGTGCCGTCGAGGCCAGTGTCGATGAGCGTTTCGTCGACGACGATCCCTGTCCGGGTCGTGCCGTCGGCAAGATAGGTGGCAAGTTTCATGCAGATTTTACCTTCAGATTGCGCCGGAACAGCCGGCGGATGCGCAGATTGAGTGCCGCGACGAAAGCGACCAGGCCGGGGCTCGGCGCGATCTTGCCTTCGAACATCGGATTGGGGGTGCCCCATTGGACGGCGAGCAGGTCTTGCATCGTCATCTTGTTGGGCGGATCGTCCGCGGTCAGAAGGTCGCCGTCGGTCCAGTGCTCGAGCTCGTGGCCCCAGGGGTCCTTCCAGTAATCGAAGATCTGGCTGCCCATGATGTGGCGCCCGACGCCCCAGGCAGCGGTGCGCTTCCTGGCCTTGAGAAACTGGTGGCCAAGCAGGAGGTCGTCGAAATTGGCTACCTCGAATGCGGCATGGAGGAAGCACGGCTTCTGCGGCAGCTGGGCAAGGAACACCGTGTGGTGATCCGCTGGGCGGTCGCCGAGATCGCAGCGCATGAACGCGCCGAGCGCGACATCGGGCGCCGCTTCGATTTCGTCCGAGGTGAGGAATCCGAATCGCGCCTTGTACCAGGCTTCCGACGTGCGAAAATCAGAGACGTTGAGGACGCAGTGCCCGATCCGGTGGACATGCGCGGGGCCCGCGGTGAGACGAACCAGTTTGCGGATCCGCTGGCGCCCGCTCACCGAGTTCCGCGGCTGTTCGGGCAATGGCGACGGAGCCTCCAGCTGCGTTTGCCCGGCGACGACTTCGACGAGGAATCCGTCCGGATCGAACAGCCGTACAACCTTGCCACCGCCCGGCGCGCGAAGATCCTCGACCGCCACGCCTTCGGCTGCGGCAAGCCTCTCCAGATCGGTAATATCGCGGGCCCGAAGGCCGAGCGCGAGAAACGCGGGCGCGCCCTGCTCGGTGACATGGACGAATGGCCGCCCGTCTGTGCCGCGAGCGTAGAGTCGCCCGTCCACTTCGCTGCTGGCAAGGCCGAAGTCGTCGAGGAAGGCGCGCATTTCGGCGAGATCGGGCGCGGCGAAATGCACATGCGCGATGTCCTCGATACGAATCAGGCTCATTGCTCTCCTCTCCCGGCGATATGACATCCACCGTACTTGACGTTTCGAGCAAATAGGATTTAATGGACTAATAGTCAATCAGTGCGATCGAGCGTTGAAGGTGTGAAGCCTCGTTTCGTCGCTCAGGCGGCGTGACCGACCGCGGTGCTCCGGGCGTGCCTCGTGCCGATGCGGTCGCGATGAGTAGAGGGCCAGGTGCCCGGCCGAGGCACCAGCGGACACAATCTAGGAGAGCGGTGAGATGTCGAAGCCAATAACCCCTTTCGAAGGGATGGATATCCGAAGCCTGTTCGATTCGATCGTTCTGGCCCGGGGCATGCACCCGTTCCTCATCTGGGAACCCTTCACGGGGGAAGGCCAGCAATGGACCTATGCCGAGTTTGCAGACCGCGTGCGCCGTTTCGCCGCCGGGATCGTCGCCCGTGGCGTCAAGGCGGGCGACCGCCTGCTCATCCATCTCGACAATTGTCCCGAGGGCCTGATCGCGTGGCTCGGCTGCGCTTATGCCGGGGCGGTTCCCGTCACCACCAACGCCCGGTCGACGCAGGACGAGCTTGCCTATTTTGCGCGCCATAGCGCCGCGGTGGCGGCGGTCACGCAGCCAAGTTTTGCCGATATCGTCCTCGCCGCGACGCCAAAAGTACGATGGCGCCTGGTCACCGAGACCGACAATGGCGAGCCAGCTGCCGCGCCCGGCATGGGCTTCCACCCATTCGATACAATCGACGCGACCCCGGAGAGCTTGCCTGAACGGCCGCACGACCCCTGGGCGCCATTCGGCATCCAGTACACATCGGGCACGACCGCGCGGCCCAAGGCGGTGCTCTGGACGCATGCCAACGCGCTCTGGGGTGCTATGGCGTGCGCGCGGCATGAAGATTTACGCGCGGAGGATGTGCACCTGACGTTCCTCCCGTTGTTCCACACGAACGCCCAGGTTTATTCGGTACTGGCGTCGCTGTGGGTGGGGGCAACCGTCGTGCTCATGCCGCGCTTCTCCGCGTCGCGCTTCTGGCCCGTCTCGATCAAGCATGGCGCGACCTGGACGTCGCTCGTCCCCTTCTGCCTCAAGGCACTGATGGACCAGCCGGTGCCCAAGCAGCACAGCTATAGACTGTGGGGCAATGCGGTCTGCGATCCGCCAACCGACCACCATTTCCGGGTCAGGACGATTGGATGGTGGGGCATGACCGAGACCGTTGCACATGGAATAGTGGGACCGGTGCATCGCCGCAATGCCCCGATGTCTCTCGGCCGCCCGGCACCCGGCTATGAAATCCATGTCCTCGACGATGCGGACAATCCCGTGGGCCCCGGCGAAGTCGGAAATCTCTATGTCCGCGGACAGCGCGGAGTAACGCTCTTCCTCGAATATGCCGGCGACCCCGAAGCGACGGAGGCGGCGTTTCGCCCCGACGGGCTGTTCATCACCGGCGACCGTGTCCGGCTTGGCGAGGACGGGTTCCTCTATTTCGCCGATCGATCGAAGGACATGCTCAAGGTTGGCGGCGAGAATGTCGCGGCATCGGAAATCGAGCAGGTGATCGCCACAGTTCCAGGCGTTGCCGAAGTCGCCGTGGTCGCCATGCCCGATCCCATGCTTGATGAAGTGCCCGTCGCATTCATCCTGCCGAACGCGGGGGCTGCTGCGGATCTGGCGGAGCGGGTCGCAGAGGTCTGCGCCGCAAAGCTGGCGCGCTTCAAACAGCCGAAGCTCGTCCGGATCGTCGAGACGCTGCCACGGTCAACGCTCGAGAAAGTGGCCAAGTCAGAACTGCGCGCTGCGCTACTTGCCGAACGCGATACAGCGCTGCCCGCCCCAGCAGACGCCTGATCGTTACGCGTTCTCCCCGCCACGATCGCGCAGGGTTGCTATCGATGCTCATGGGCGTGCTTGCACACTCTAGTCGCTCAAAGCGAGGGGCTCCCAAGCGGGGCTTCGGTGCGAGCCGACATTTCAAACCAACATAAACAGATGGCAGATTTCGGAGATACGGTTCGAGCCTGCAGACTTCCGCAATTTCGGCAGCTTCCCCGTTCAAAGTCGGACTGACAAATTCACCTTCAAGAATGGGCGGGGCCGAACACGGCCCCGCCCCCTCGCCAGATCAATGGACCGCCATTCGCTCGGTGGCGCTGAGCGGTATCTGATGAGGCAAGGCTTGCGCTTCCCTTGCGATGCGCTCGCGGTACAGGCGCGCGAATTTGAGGTGAACTGATCTGATGGCAGGACACTTCGCTGTGGCAGCTCTGCTTACTTCCTCGGTCAGTCGCCGATTGTAATAGGCAAGATTATCCTCTCCCATGGTCTCCTCGCACAGGATAGGCCGATGCCGGGGCGCCTGGCCCCCGGCACGGCATAGGTTGATGTGGCAAATCCTCGTGCAGCCGCACTGCTCAGGCGGTGTGGCGCTCATCTCCGGACGCTTCGATCTGCCTGGTCGCCGGGGCATCGGAGATTTCGATGCGCCGCGGCTTCATTGCCTCAGGCACCTCGCGCTCGAGCACGAGCGTCAAAAGCCCATGATCGAAGCTTGCCGAGCGAACCTGGACGAAGTCGGCCAGCTGGAACCGCCGTTCGAAGGGGCGTGCCGCGATCCCGCGATGCAGATAGCGGCCGTCATCCTTTTCCTCGGCCTTCTTGCCGGTGACCGTCAAAAGGTTCTGCTGCGCCACGATCTCGATGTCTTCAGGCCGAAAGCCCGCAACCGCGAGCGTGATCCGATAGCGATCCTCGCCATCGCGTTCGAGATCGAATGGCGGATAACCTTCCGTCACATCCGAACGCGCGCTGTTTTCGAGAAGATCGAAAAGGCGATCGAAACCGACCGTTGAGCGCCTGTAGGGCGTAAAATCAAAAGCCGTTCTCATTTCCAAATCCTCCTTGTGAAGCAATTTGGGCATGAGAAGCGCCGGAGAGAGCCGGCGCTCTCTTGACCCAGCCGGACCCCGGATCGGCATCCGGCAAATACGAGGTAGGAAACAGAGGCGGCGCGTCAAGAGGTCGCGAATGCCGGATCGATGATGGGCTTGCTGCATTCGTTGCGGATGACTGCTCACGCCCTCATCTCAGATGATGTCGTCTAATCGCGCGCTATAACGCAAGTCCTTTCTGGTTGATCGTCGTCTAATCGCGCGCTATAACGCAAGTCCTTTCTGGTTGATCGTTTGCCGGGTGCATGGTCGTCTTCGGGGTCGG
>NZ_JBYSXE010000030.1:0-48020 GCF_058781925.1 Sphingobium sp. FW306-1B-F04DB
GCGTCTCGGCCGCCCACCCGACCGCACCGGGAAAGGCAGGCTTCTGCGCGACCGCAGGCGCGACCGCAGGCGCGACCGCAGGCGCGACCGCAGGCGCGACCGCAGGCGCGACGCTGACCAGTGTGAGACCCAAAAACAACATGAAACGCATGACGTCATCCTCCCTCTTATTGCCTTCTTGACATAGAAGGGGGTTCGCCTCAATGTCCTTATGACACCGGTTACTTCAGCGCAAATGGCCGGAAAAACGATCGCATAAATGCGGCATATGGGGAGAGGATGAGCCGCAATACAGCGGATTTGCCTCAATTCCCCCGTTTTATCGTCGCGAAATCGCACGTGCATGCGTCCTCGCGATTCGAATGGCTACCGGTGTCATAGCCGGTGAGGAGAGGCTGGACCGCAGCGCAAGCAGGCGGCACTAGGGGAGAAGAACAATGCGGGTAAACAATCGCAATTATCGGGAGAAGGCCGTGCTGCGGCTGCTGGGAGCTGTCTCGCTGGCCGTGCTTGCCGCAGGTGGTGCGCACGCGCAGGACGCGGCTACGGCACAGGAGCAGCCCGGCGCAGAGGACACGCCCGAAGCCGAGGCCGAGGAGATCATCGTCACCGGCTTCCGCGCCTCGCTCGACGCCGCGCTTGACGTGAAACGCGATTCGGTGAGCGCGGTCGACGCGATCGTTGCCGAGGACATCGCCAAATTCCCCGATCAGAACCTCGCCGAATCGCTGCAGCGCATCCCCGGCATCTCGATCCAGCGCGACGGCGGCGAAGGCCGCGCGATCACGGTGCGCGGTCTCGGCTCGCAGTTCACGCGCGTTCGCGTCAACGGTCTCGAGACGATCGCCACCTCCAGCGATGGCGCCAGCGCCAATCGGGACCGTGCCTTCGACTTCAACGTCTTCGCCTCCGAGCTGTTCAGCTCGATCGTCGTGCACAAGACCGCTGAGGCCTCGCTCGACGAAGGCTCGCTCGGCGCGGTGGTCGACCTCAATACGGGCAACCCCCTTGCCGGCAAGGAAGGCCTCACGCTCGTCGGTTCGGCGCAGGGCAGCTACAACGATCTCAGCGACAATGTCGGGCCGCGTCTTGCCGGCCTGATCGGCTGGAAATCGGCCGACGGCACCTTCGGCGCCTCGATCTCGGCAGCCTACCAGAAGACCGACACGCTCGAACTGGGCAATAACACCGTCCGCTGGGCGCAGGCGCGCTTCGACTCGGTCGACGGCGTCGCCTGCTGGTCGCAGAGCGCAACCAACCCCGCACCGCGCCCCAACAGTGGCGGCGTATACCGGCCCAACCCGACCTGCGATCCGGCGGCGCTGACCTTCCACCCGCGCATCCCGCGCTATGGCGAGGTCCGCCACGATCGCGAACGCCTCGGCCTCACCGCGAGCGTCCAGTGGGAACCGAGCGACGCAACCAGGGTCTCGCTCGACGGCCTCTATTCGCGCTTCAGCGAGAATCGCGAGGAGAAATGGGGCGAAGTGCTGCTGCGCGGCAACGAGCGTTCGATCGACGTCGTCGACCCCGTCTATGACGACAACAACAATATGATCGCGGCGACGCTCAACGATGCCTGGGTGCGTACCGAGCACTATCTGCGCAAATCGAAGACCGAGTTCTATCAGCTCGGCGCGACCTGGGATCAGGACGTCACCGACAAGTTCCGATTCACGCTGCTCGGCGGCTTCTCCAAGTCCGACGCCGACATCCCCGTCGAAACCACCGTCGTTTTCGACGACCGCGACGCGCAGGGCTATCGCTACGATTACCGCGACAGCCGCAGCCCCCTGCTGAGCTTCGGCACCAGCGTCACCGATCCCGCGAACTTCCAGCTCGCCGAAATCCGCGACCGTCCGTCGAACGTCACCAACAAGTTCCGCACAATCCAGTTGCGGACCGAATGGGATGCGGCCGAGGGGCTCACGATCAAGGCGGGTGGCGTCTATCGCCGCTACGACTATGACATCGTCGCCTTTACGCGCGATACCGCCGTGTGCGGCAATGGCGGCCAGGACCTCGTGCTCGGGACGATCACCTGCTCTCCCTCGTCGGCATTCGGCCCCTCGGCGATCTACGGCTTCCCGGTCACCGCCGATCTCGCCGAACTGTTCAGGCTGGGCAAGGCGGGCCAGCCGGCGGGCAACAGCAACGAATGGCTGATCCCCAATCTCGACACGACCACCGCGTTTACGGGTCTCTACGATCGTCCGCTCGCGCTCGACGTCGGCAACAACCGCGGCGTCCAGGAAGAAACCAAGGGCGGCTATCTGCAGTTCGACGGCAAGGGCACGGCCTTTGGTATCGATTACGCGGTCAACGCGGGCATCCGCTATGTCCGCACCGACCAGAGTTCCTACGGCATCAACAGCGGCACCGTGGTCACGGTCGACCGGTCCTATGAGGATTGGCTGCCATCGGCCAACCTTGCGGTATTCCTGACCAAAGACCTGATCCTGCGCGCGGCCATCGCCGACGTGATGACCCGACCGTCGCTGGGGAATTTGACGCCCGGTGGTTCCGCCGACGGGTTCCAGTATCGCGTGACCTTCGGAAATCCCAATCTCGACCCGTTCCGCGCAACGGCCTACGATCTTGCGCTCGAATGGTATTTCGCGCCGCAGTCGATTGCCTCGGTCGCCTTCTTCAAGAAGGACGTGTCGAGCTTCCCCGTTGCGGTCACCCAGACCAACGCGACCTTCACCTCGACCGGCCTGCCGGCGTCGGTACTCGTCCCCTCATCGCCCGCGGCGCTCAACCCTTCGCTCCAGTCGGACCCGATCTGGACGATCTCGACGACGGGCAATGGCTCAGGCGCCAGCCTCAAGGGCGTCGAACTCGCGCTCCAGGCGCCGTTCACCTTCCTGCCCGGCTTCCTGTCGAATTTCGGCGGTATCGTGAACGCCACCTTCGTCGACTCTAACGCGACCTACCGCATCACCCCGCCCTTCACCGGTTTCCAGGCGAACGGCAACTATGCTGCGGTGGTGCCGGTCGATCGCGATGCGACGCTGTTCGGCCTGTCCAAGCGCGCCTACAACGCCACGCTTTATTATGAGGACGACAAGTTCAGCGCGCGCGCATCGATCAGCTATCGCAGCGGGTATCTGGACCAGAACTCGGCGGCGGGCCTTGCCTTTGAAGGGTATAATTCGATCACCAATGTCGACGCCTCGATCCGGTATCGCCTCACCGAGCAGATCGAGCTTTCGCTCGAAGGCACGAACCTGACCGATGCCTATCGCGATCGCTTCGTCGACGTCGATACCAACCGCAACTACGAATATAACCACTTTGGCCGGACGATCCTGTTCGGTGCCCGGTACAAGATGTGATCAGCCGGCCAATGGCCGCATGACGTGAATCCGGCCAGCCTCTGCATCGTGTGGAGGCTGGCCTTTCTTGTTTGGAGCGTATCATGTTCGATCGGAGAGACAGCCTCAAGGCCATGGCAGCGGCGGGTTTGCTTCCGCTTGTTCCCGCAGTGCACGCACAGGGATCGCGCGCGACGAGCGCGCTCGACCCGTATGCCGACATGCGCTGGGCGCAGGGTTTCGAAGGCCAGCGCAAGGCCGACCTTGGCGACGGTACCTTTCTCAACCCCGTCTTCGCCGGGGATCGCCCCGACCCGACGATCCTGCGTGACGGCGACGACTATTACGTCACCTTCTCGAGCTTCGATGCCTATCCGGGTATCGTCATCTGGCACTCGCGTGACCTGGTGAACTGGCGCCCGGTCACTGCGGCGCTCAAGACGCCAATCGGGTCGGTCTGGGCGCCAGAGCTGGTGAAGCATGGCGGGCGCTTCTATTGCTATATCCCCGCCCGTTTTCCCGACCGGAAATCGATCTATGTCATCCATGCGAAGCGGATCGAGGGGCCGTGGTCGGAGCCGATCGACCTCAACCTGTCCGACCATATCGACCCGGGGCACGCCGTCGGCGCGGACGGAACACGCTGGCTGTTCCTGTCGGGAGGTGACCGCGTGAAGCTCTCCCCCGACGGGCTTTCGACCGCGGGGACCGTCGAGCATGTCTATGACCCCTGGCGGTATCCCGAGGACTGGGTGGTCGAAACCTTCGCGCCCGAAGGCCCCAAGATCCTGAAGCGCGGCGGCTGGTATTACATGATCCTCGCGGTTGGCGGCACCGCAGGGCCGCCCACGGGGCACATGGTCATCATGGCGCGCTCGCGCTCGATCGACGGCCCTTGGGAGAACGCGCCCAACAACCCCGTGATCAAGACACGCTCGGCAGCCGAGAAATGGTGGTCACGCGGACATGCGACGATCTTCGAAGGGCCAGGCGGCAAATGGTGGATGATCTACCACGGTTATGAGAACGGCTACTGGACGCTCGGCCGCCAGACACTGCTGGAGCCGATCGAATGGACCGCGGACGGGTGGGTGAAGCCGCTGGGCGGCGATCTTTCGCGTCCGATCGCCAAACCCGTCGATCTGGGTCCTCAACCGCACGGTATGCCGCTCAGCGACGACTTCTCGGCGGACAAGTTCGGCATCCAGTGGAGCTTCTACGATCCCGCTCCCGAAGAGATGAAACGCGTGCGCCGCGCCAACGGCGCGCTGCACGTCAAGGGCAAGGGCAAGACCCCGAGCGACTGTTCGCCAATCACCTGCCTTGCGGGCGACCAGGCTTACCGCTTCGAGGCCGATATCGAAGTCAATCCCGGCGCCGAGGCGGGCATGCTGCTCTTCTACAACCGCCGGCTCTATGCGGGGCTCGGGCTTGGCGACAAGGGGCTCGTGATGCACCGCTACGGGCTGCAGCGTCCACGTGGCGCGGTGCCGGGGCAGCGCGACAATGCGACCGGCCCGGTTCGCGCACTGCGGCTGCGGCTCACCAATGACCGCAACATCCTGACGATCCATACCAGCACCGACAAGCGCGCGAGCTGGCAGAAGTTCGACGTGCAGATGGAGGTGTCGGGCTATCACCACAATGTCGCCTATGACTTCCTCAGCCTTCGCCCCGCGCTCTATGCCGCGGGGACGGGCGAGGCACGTTTCGCCAACTTCAGCTACCGCGCGCTGCCGTGACGATAGACCGTCGCACGGCGTTGCTCGGAAGCCTGGCGGCGGGCCTCGCAGCGCCCGCGGGCGCCCTGATGCCGCCCTCCCCCGCGCCCGACGCACCCGCCGAGACGATCGAGCTCTGGCCCGGCGGCGCGCCCGGCATGCCCGCCAGGCCGCCAGTCGAGACGGTGAAGGAACGCAGCGCCGATCCCGACATCAGGGATCGTGCGATTCTGGGCATCGCGCGGCCGCGGATGGAGGTGTTCCGGCCCGCCAACCCCAACGGCGCGGCGGTGCTGATCACCCCTGGCGGCGGCTATAGCCGCGTCGTCATCGACAAGGAGGGTTACGAGCTTGGCGCCTGGCTCGCGGAGCGCGGCGTCAGCGCATTCGTGCTGTTCTATCGCCTGCCGCATGAGGGCTGGGCCGCGGGGCCGAATACAGCGCTGTCGGATGCGCAGCGTGCGATGCGCCTCATCAGACACCGCGCGGCGCACTATGGCATCGATCCCGACCGCGTGATGGCGCTCGGCTTTTCGGCGGGAGGGCATCTGTGCGCCGACCTTGCTGCGCGCTTCGCCACGCCCACCTATGAACCCGTTGACGCCGCGGATGCGCTGTCGGCGCGTCCCTTCCTCGCTGCGCCGATCTATCCGGTGATCTCGATGACCCTGCCGACGGCGCATCCCGGGTCACGCGCCAACCTGATCGGCGCCGATGCGACGCCCGTACTCGAGCGCGCGTATGCCCCGCACCTCAACATCGCCGCAGACACGCCACCCTGCTTCATCGTCCATGCCGAGGACGACATCGTCGTCCCGGTCGAGAACGCGCTCCTGCTCCGCTCCACGCTCAAGGCGCGCGGCATATCGGTGGAGACGCACCTGTTTGCGGAGGGCGGGCATGGCTTCGGGCTGCGTCGCGTGGCGGGCAAGCCTGCCGCGATCTGGCCACAGCTCTTCCTCGACTGGGCCAGATCGCGCGGCGCCCTGCGCTAGAGCGTTTCTTCCGCCAGCTCGGGCTCGGCGCGAACCACGGTCAGACTGGGGTGCGCCTGGCGGACGTGGCTGAGCGGTGGCACGTCCTGCGTCAGCCAGACATTGCCGCCGATCACCGAGCCACGGCCGATCCGGACGCGTCCGAGGATCGTCGCGCCCGCATAGATCACGACATCGTCCTCGACGATCGGATGCCGATCGGCACCACGCGCCAGGCTGCCGTCCTCCTCGTGCGGGAAGTTGCGCGCACCCAGCGTGACCGCCTGATAGAGCCGAACGCGGTCGCCGATGATCGCGGTCTCGCCGACCACGACGCCGGTGCCGTGATCTATAAAGAAGCTGCGCCCGATCCGCGCGCCGGGATGGATGTCGATGCCGGTGCGTGAATGCGCGATCTCCGCGATGATCCGCGCGACGAGCGGTGCGCCCAGCGCATAGAGACGATGCGCGAGCCGGTAATGGATCACCGCGATCACGCAGGGATAGCACAGCAGCACCTCGTCGACGCTGCGCGCCGCGGGGTCGCCGGCGTAGGCCGCCTCGATATCGCCGTCGATCAGCGCGCGAACCTCGGGAAGCGCGACCGAGAAATCGGTGATGATGCGCTGCACGTCGCGCTCGATCGCCTCGGCAGCCGCGTAGGGATCGGTATAGCGCAGCTCGAGCCGTATCTGCGCCGCAAGCTGGGACAGCGCCGATTCGAGCGTCGCTTCGACGAAATTGTCCTCATTGGCGGGGTTGAGTTCGGGCGGGCCGAGCCGCAGCGGAAACAGAGCGGCACCGAGCGCACCGACGATGCGATCGAGCGCGCGCCTGGCGGGAAAGCCGAAGGCGCCATGCTCGGCATGACGGCGATGCGCGGAGCGCCAGGAAAGCCGCGCGTCGCGCAGCCGTTCGGCAACGTCGCTGATATTGCGGGGGAACGGCAATGGTGACGGCGCAGGCGATGGATCGGTCATGATGCGTCCTTTCGGTCTGCACATGCTTTGCGCGAGCCGCGCCTTGCCGCGCCACATAGTTTTTCTATTATAATGATAGAAAATATATGACCGCGGCCAGATCTTCTGTTTTCACGTCCGCGCGGCGTCACGATAAATGCACTGCACTGCCATGACCAAGCGCGCCCTGATCATTCGTCACGTCCCCTATGAAGGCATTGCCGGTTTCCGAGAACCCGTTGAAGCCGCGGGTTATGTCATCGACCGGCTCGACGTGTCCGACCCCGGTTTTCCCGAAGCAGACCTCGTTTCGCCCGATCTCGTGATCCTGATGGGCGGCCCAATGGGCGTGTACGAGACCGATCGTCACCCATGGATCCCGCACGAGATAGAAAGGCTTACAGAGCGCCTTGCCGCCGATAGGCCGACGATCGGCGTGTGCTTCGGCGCGCAGATGATCGCGGCGGCGCTGGGCTCGCGCGTTTACCGCGGCCCGGAAAAGGAGATCGGCTTTTTCCCGCTGTCGCTCAGCATGAGCGGAAGCGATTCGCCCCTTTCGCACCTGAACGGCCATGCGATCCTGCAATGGCACGGCGACACCTTCGACCTCCCCTCGGGAACCGAACTGCTGGCCTCGACGCCGCGATATACCAATCAGGCCTTTCGGCGCGGCCGCCGGCTGCTCGCGCTGCAGTGCCATGCCGAAATGGGCGTCGACCCCCGCATCGACGCATGGATCGAGCAGTCGCGCGATAGTCTGGACGAACTCGGCATCTGCGCCGAAGAGCTGCGCGCACAATATGCCGCGATCGGCCCGCGCGCGGTCACCGCGGGGCAGCGCCTCATGGGCGACTGGTTAGCCCAGCTCGACTGACGGGCGCCTCAGAGCCCCTCGCCGCCCACCCAATGCGCGTTTGCGAGCCGCCGTGCGAGGCTCCAGGTCTGCCGCCTGAGATCGGGAACCGCCACGATCTCCCACAGGCCGCCGCGTGTCATCGGACCAATTGCATAGAGCGAGTCCCAAGGGGTTCCGTCGGCGGCAATCACGCGCGATTGCTCGTCGATATCGAGCCCGAGCCGGAGCGCATCGGGACGGATGCGTCCGGCCTGACGCAATGCGACGAGCAAGGGCTCATCGGTGCGCAGCAAATCGCCCTGCGGGCCCGTACAGTTGACGACACGACGGAAGCGGCCCGATACCGGCACATCTGCGCCGCGTGGACGCCAGTCAATCGCGGCATGTGCACCGTCGGCGGCGGCGGAGACGATCTTGCCCGCAACGAAGCGTAGCCGCCCCTGGGCCTGCATTGTGGCAATGCGCGACGCGACCTCGGGCGCGAGGCGATGCCGGTGGACATCCCAATAGGGGCGAAGATGCCACAAGAAACGCCGACGCACATCGTCGGGTGCCGCGGACCACATCATCTGCGTCATCGGGCGCAGCGCATCGACCGCATCGCGCCAGCCATGCGTGCGCGCACGTCGGCGCACCGAAGCGACCAGTTGTGAAAGCTCGGCAGGGGGCCGGCTCGACAGGGGCGGAATGACGGGCGACGTGTCGTGATGCGGACGTGGACACAGACCACGCCGCGACAGCGCAAGGATGCGTCCATCAAAGCCCCGTGCGCGCAGCAGCAACGCCGCGTCGACCGCGGTCAGCCCGGTGCCGAGCAACAGCACCGAATCTTCATCGGTCAGGCCTTCGCCGATATCGGCCGCCCAGGGATCCGAGGCATAGCAGCCCGGCGGCAAACATTCGGTATCAAGCCCCTCGGGCGCGTGTGGCGGAAGGTTGCCCTGCGCCAATACAGCGGCATCGGCGGCCAGCGTCGTACCGTCGGCCAGTCGGATCACGACGCCGTCCGGTCCGGGCATGACATCGACAGCCTCGTTGCGGACGACGGTCAGCCGGTTGCCGGATGCGCGCTGCGCCGCATCGAGCAGTTCGGCAAGATAGCAGCCATAGAGGTTGCGCGGCACGAAGCTGCGCGCATTGCCGTGCCCCTCGCGTGTCAGCCAGCGCGCGAAATGGTCCGGATCGTCGGGAAAGGCGCTCATATTGCCCGCACGGACATTGAGCAGATGCGTCGGATGCGCGGCGCTGTATGCCACTCCCCGCGCAAGCTGCGCGTCGAGCCGCTCGATCAGGATCGCGCGTGGGCCATCATGCCGCAGCAGATTGATCGCCTGCAGCGTACCGCTGAATCCACCGCCGATAATGGCGACGCTTTCGCAAGGACGCGGCGGTGACGGGCGCGTGCCACCAGTTGGTTCGCGCCAGATAGTTTCGGCCAGCATCAGCTCCTGGCGGACCGTGCCACGAGCCGTTGCGGACACAGGCGCGGATCGGCCAGCGCATATTCCCGTGCCGCCATGCGCGCATAGCGTGCGGCCATCGCGCGGTGCGCCAGTTCAGCGACGCGATCGACCGCGCGGTCCGCGGCACGCAGTTCGGCCTTCCAGCATGCGATCAGGAAATCCTTGGCCCTGCGTCCCATTGATTACCTCCTTCCGATGCCTCGTGCCCACCAGCACAAATCGAGCGACTCGATTCTCTACTGGTTCAGTCAAGTTAATTGAGTCGAAAAAACATCGCCAGCCCCTTGGCCGCGTATTTGCCTCCGGTTGACCCGCCGATGCCCGGTTGAACGCGGTCAGGCGATAGAGGGTTGCCGTGCGAACCAGGGTTTCATTCGCGCGATCGCGTCCTCGACCCGGTCGGTCGAAACCGCGAAGCTGAAGCGCATGAAATGGTGCCCGTCGACCGGATCGAAATCGATACCCGGCGCGGTCGCCACCCCCGTATCGCGCAGCAGCCGCGTGCAGAAGTCGAGGCTATCGTCCGTCAGATGACCGATATCGGCATAGATGTAGAAGGCACCGTCGGGGGGCGCGATCCGCCGCAGTCCCATTGCGGGCAACGCGGCAAGCAGCAACTCGCGGTTGCGCGCATAGGTCGCGACATGCCCTTCCAGCTCCTCGCGGCAGTCAAAGGCGACGAGGCCCGCATGCTGTGCGAGTGAGGGCGGCGTCAGCAGCATGTTGCCCATCCGCGCGCGCGCAGCGTCAATCAGATCGGGCGGAACCACCAGCCAGCCGAGCCGCCAGCCCGCCATGCTGAAATATTTGGAGAAGCTGTTCACGACGAGCGCATCGGGCGCGTCCTGGAGCGCCGAGCGCGCAGGCCAGACATAGCTGAGACCGTGATAGATCTCGTCGGAAATGATCCTGATTCCGCGCCGGCGGCAGACCGCGACAATCGCGCGCATTTCATCGGGCTCTATGATCGTTCCCGTCGGATTGGCCGGGCTCGCGAGGATCAGCCCATCGGGCGCGGGCTCGAGCGCCTCGATCGCGCGCGCGGTGATCTGGAAACGCTCGGCCTCGCCGCAATCGAGCTCGACGGGCTGCATGTAAAGCGCTTTCAGCGTGTTGCGATAGGCGACATAGCCCGGCCGCGCGAGCGCGACGCGCGCACCGGGCGCAAACAGGCACGACAGCGCGAGCACGAAGGCGGGCGACGCACCGCAGGTGAGGATCAGCTGTTCGGGGTCGATATCGACGCCGTAGCTCTCCTGATAGTGCCGCGCGATGCGCTGCTTGAGGCCAGGACTTTCCCAATAGCCCATGCCGTCGGTGTCCAGCACATGGTGTGCCGCCGCGATCGCCGCCGCCGGCGCCCCTGTAGAAGGTTGGCCGAATTCCATGTGGATGACCGAACGCCCCTCGACGCCCAGCTGGTGTGCGAGGCGGCTGATGGCGATGGCGTGGAAGGGATCGATCTGGGCTGTCATGCCCCTGCCCTTACAGCTTCGCCCTCCCCGTGCCTATGGTGTGGAAAACGCGCCATTCATCCATCGGCGCCAAGCTCCGGCGCGGCTTGCGGTTTCCAGCGGCTCTCGCCCGCAAAGCGGATCGGCGGCGCGATCTGGTGCGCACCGTCGACCTCGACGACCAGCCCCCGCTCGGCAATGTGCGGCGCCGCGAACGCCTCGCGAAAATCGAGGACGGGGGAGAAGGCGACGTCCTTGTCGGCGAACCATTCAACCCATGCGTCGCGCGTACGCGTCCGAAAGGTCTCGCGCAGGAAGGCAATCAGCGGTGCCTGCGCGTCGCCCGGCGCGTCGACCCCCAGCGGCGCGAGATCGGGCCGTCCGAGCGCGTCGAGCAGGTTGGCGACGAACTTCAGCTCGCGGCCGCCCAGCACGACATGCCGGCGGTCAGCGGTTTCATAGACGTTGTAAAAGGCGGCGCCCCCCAGCGAACGCTGGCTCGCCGATCGCGGCGGCTCCCCGCCGCCGATGGCGGCGCCTGCGGTGTGCACGCACCAGGGCAGCAGCGAATCGAACATGGCGATATCGACATAGTCGCCCTTCCCGGTCTTCTCGCGACCGATCAGCGCCATCAGCACCGCCGACAGACCGGTCAGCCCTGCCGCCATATCGGCAGCGGCTGCGCCAGGCACTACGGGCGTGCCATCAGGACCGTCATTGACCGAGAGAAAGCCGGCCATCGCCTGCACAGCCATGTCGTGTGCGGCGTGATGCGCCAGCGCGCCGGTCTGACCGAATGCCGAGATCGAGCAATAGACGATGCGCGGATTGCGCGCGGCCACCGCATCGTAGCCGAAGCCCAGCCGCGCCATGACACCCGGACGAAAGCCCTCGAGGAACACGTCCGCGTCGTCGATCAGCGCCCATAGCGCGTCGCGCCCCGCATCGCTCTTGAGATCGAGCACGACGCTCTTCTTGCCGCGGTTGAGGTTTCGGAACCAGATCGACTGTCCCGCCTCGAACGGCGCCTGGTCGCGCGCGGGGTCTCCGCCCGGCGGCTCGACCTTGACCACCTCGGCGCCGTGATCGGCCATCATCACCGACAGCATGGGCCCCGGCAGGAACTGCGACAGGTCGACGACCTTTATGCCCGAGAGCTTCCCCATAAACCCGGACGATGCCCCTTCCCCTGACTGAAGCGATTTCGATGCCACCTGTTCCCACGGCGGCACGGGCGCAAAGACGCCCTCGAGCCATTGGGCGAACAGCAGCACCGGTGCGGGGGTCAGTTCGGCGCGCGGATAGACCGCCTGGATACTGACGTCGCTCGCGCCCTCGTGCGCGGGGAGCACGCGTAGCAGCCGCCCGCTGCGCAGTTCTTCCGCGATGTCCCAGGTTGAGCGCAGCGCGATGCCAAACCCGCTGATCGCGAGCTCGCGCACGACTTCGCTCGAATTGGTGCGCACGGCGCTGTCGCCGCCGATCACGCTCAGCCCATCGGGGCCCTCGATGCGCCATGGCAGCTGGTTTTCCGCCGCGAGCAGGCGGTGATGCGCGAGATCGGCAAGCGTCAGCGGCGTGCCCGCCTCGGCCAGATAGGCGGGCGCAGCGCACAGGATTCGGCGGTTGGCGGCAAGCCGGTGCGCGACCAGATTGCCCTCGGTCGCGGCGCCGATCCGGATCGCCATGTCGAAGCGGCCGCCGATCAGGTCCGTGAAGCCGTCGCTGAGCTCAAGCTCGAGCGCGATGCGCGGATGCGCGTCGAGGAAGGCCTTGATGTAGGGCGCGATGTGCAGGCGCCCGAACGAGGTCGGAGCGGTCACGCGCAGCCTTCCGGCGGGGGCGCCGTGCCCCGCGACGCGCGCCTCGGCCTCGCTCGCGGCGGCGAGGATGCGGACGATATCGTCATAGAAGCGCTGCCCCGCCTCGGTCGTCACCAGCCGTCGCGTCGTCCGGTGCGCCAGTCTTGTGCCGAGCCGCGCCTCGAGCCGGGCAAGCCGCTTCGAGACCATTGCGGGCGAAAGCCGCAGCGCGCGCGCTGCCGCTGAGATGCTGCCACTTTCGACGATGCGGACGAAGAGCGGATAGTCCTGATCCATCTTTTCACTCTGGTTAAAATAGCTTTGTCTTTTGATCGTCTACCGATCGAATGGCGCGACTGCTAGTGGGGACGCACGCATTTACGGAGATTCGCTATGAGCATGGTCGATCGCGCGGGTCTGCAGGTTGCCGGGACCCTCGCCGACTTCATCGAGGCGCAGGCGCTGCCAGGCACGGGCATCACCGCTGACGCGTTCTGGACGGGCGCCGCCGCCATCTTCGCGAACTTCGCGCCCGAGAATCGCGCCCTCCTCGCACACCGCGACGCGCTGCAGGCAAAGATCGACGCGTGGCACGCCGATCGCCTCGGCCAGCCGATCGATGCGACGGCCTATCAGGCCTTCCTCAAGGAGATCGGCTATCTCGCGCCCGAGCCCGCGCCCTTCGCGATCGGCACCGCCAATGTCGATCCCGAGGTAGCGACGCTCGCGGGCCCGCAACTCGTCGTCCCGATCCTCAATGCGCGCTTCCTGCTCAACGCTGCCAATGCGCGCTGGGGCAGCCTCTACGACGCCTTCTACGGCACCGATGCGATCCCCGGCACGCCCGCAGGCAAGGGCTATGATCCCGCGCGCGGCGCGCAGGTGATCGCGCGCGCCAGGGCCTTTCTCGACGAGGCGGTGCCGCTGGCGGAGGGAAGCTGGGCCGACCTTACCAACCCCGAACAGGGCATCGCCATCCGCGACCCCGGGCAATATGTCGGCAAGTCCGAACGGGGCCGGCTGTTCCGCCACAATGGCCTCCATATCGAGGTGATCTTAGATCGCGATCACCCGATCGGCCGCGACGACCCTGCGGGTATCGCCGACGTCATCCTCGAATCCGCGCTGACCACGATCTGCGACCTCGAGGACTCGGTCGCTGCTGTCGATGCCGAGGACAAGGTCGCCGCCTATGCCAACTGGCTGGGGCTGATGAAGGGCGACCTCGAAGACACGTTCGAGAAAAACGGCGCGATGATGACGCGGCGGCTCAATGCCGATCGCAGTTATAGCGCGCCCGACGGATCGACGGTCACGCTGGCCGGACGCAGCCTGCTCTTCGTGCGTAATGTCGGCCACTTGATGACGAGCCCCGCGCTGCGCCTGCCCGATGGCGGCGAAGCCCCCGAGGGCATATTGGATGGCATCGTCACCAGCCTGATCGCGCTCCACGACCTGAAAGGCGCAGGCCGTTTCCGCAACAGCAAGGCGGGCGCGGTCTATATCGTGAAGCCCAAGATGCACGGCCCCGACGAGGCGGGTTTCACCAACCGGCTGTTCGACGCGATCGAGGATCTTCTCGGCATGGCGCGCCACACGCTCAAGGTCGGCGTGATGGACGAGGAACGCCGCACCTCCGCCAATCTCGCCGCGTGCATCCATGCGGTGAAAGACCGTATTTGCTTCATCAACACGGGCTTCCTCGACCGCACGGGCGACGAAATCCATACCTCGATGCAGGCGGGGCCGATGATCCCGAAAGCCGAGATGAAAAGTTCGACCTGGATCCAGGCCTATGAGGACCGCAACGTCCGCATCGGGTTGAAACACGGCCTGTCGGGCCGCGCGCAGATCGGCAAGGGCATGTGGGCCGCGCCCGACCGCATGGGCGACATGGTCGAGCAGAAGATCGGGCACCCGAAGGCCGGGGCCAATACCGCCTGGGTCCCCTCGCCGACAGCTGCGACGCTGCACGCGCTCCATTACCATCAGGTCGACGTCTTTGCGGTGCAGGACAGGCTCAGGAACGACCCCGTCCCCTCGCTCGACGCGCTGCTGACAGTCCCGCTCGCGCTCGGCCGCAACTGGACCGAGGAGGAGGTCACGCGCGAACTCGACAACAACGCACAGGGCATACTCGGCTATGTCGTGCGCTGGGTCGATCAGGGCGTCGGCTGCTCCAAGGTGCCCGACATAAACGATATCGGGCTGATGGAGGACCGCGCGACGCTGCGCATCTCGTCGCAGCACATGGCCAACTGGCTGCTCCACGGCGTCGCGACCACCGATCAGGCCGAGGCGGCACTGCGTCGCATGGCGGAAAAGGTCGATGGCCAGAATGAAGGCGACCCGTTCTACCGACCGATGTCGGGACGCGAGGACGAAAGCCTCGCCTTTCAGGCCGCGCATGCGCTGGTGTTCGAGGGCGTGTCTCAGCCCAATGGCTATACTGAGCCGCTACTCCATCGCTACCGCGCGGAGGTGAAGGCGCAGGGTTAGTGTGGCACAGCGCACGCATCAGCCGTCACGCTGAACTTGTTTCAGCATCCATGAACACCGACCTCCGGGAATGACGATCAGAATCGTGTTCATGGAACCCGGATCAAGTCCGGGATGACGACGAGGATGCGGTTTACGGCTTGGCCACAAGCTCTGCTCTCTGCAGCAACAGATATCCGATCATTGCCCTTCCCGAACACCGCCCCATATTCGGGCGCATGACAGCGTTCTCGGTTCTCGACCTCTCCTCGATCGTCGAAGGCAGCAATGCGGGGCAGGCGCTCGCCAACTCGCTCGACCTCGCCCGCCATGCGGAGGCGCTTGGCTACAAGCGCTTCTGGATGGCCGAGCATCACGGCATGGCGGGGATCGCGAGCGCCGCGACATCGGTCGCGCTGGCGCATGTCGCGGGCGGCACCTCGACGATCCGTATCGGCGCGGGCGGGATCATGCTGCCCAACCATTCACCGCTCGTGATCGCCGAGCAGTTCGGCACATTGAACGCGCTTCATCCCGGACGCATCGATCTTGGCCTCGGCCGCGCACCGGGCTCGGACATGACGGTGGCGCGGGCGCTCCGGCGCAACCTTGACACCGATCCCAATCAGTTTCCGCGCGATGTCGTCGAGCTTCAGGCCTATCTGGCGGGGGATCCGCAGCTGGGCATCATGGCTGTGCCGGGCGCGGGCGAGAATGTGCCGCTCTACATCCTCGGCTCCAGCCTGTTCGGCGCCCAGCTCGCCGCGATCCTTGGCCTGCCCTACGCCTTCGCCTCGCATTTCGCGCCGGGCGACCTGGACGAGGCGATCGCGCTCTATCGCCGCAGCTTCCAGCCCTCAACGCAGCTCGACAGACCTTATGTGATTGCCGGCTACAACATCTTCGCGGCCGACACCGATGCCGAAGCCGAACTGCTCGCCAGCTCGATGCAGCAGGCCTTCGTCGCGCTGCGTACGGGCAATCCGCGCCAGTTGCCCCCGCCCGTTCCCCGCTATCGCGACACGCTGCCCCCCAATGCAGTCGCGATGCTCGATCATGTCTTGCAGGCCTCGGCGGTCGGATCGTTCGAAACCGTCCGCCGCAAGGTCGCAACATTCATCGAACGCACACAGGCGGACGAGCTGATCATCGCGTGCCAGATGTTCGACCATCAGGCCCGCAAGCGTTCCTATGCGATCACGATGGATGTCCACAACGCGCTCTCGGACACCGTCGCCGCCTAGCTCGCCAGGGCGATCCGCCGTGTGATTCCGATCGCGTCGAGGAAGTCGCCATCGTGGCTGACCACGAGCAACGCGCCGTCGAACGCGTTGAGCGCCGCCTCCACCGCCTCCGTCGAGGCGATGTCGAGATGGTTGGTCGGCTCGTCCAGCATCAGCAGTTCGGGCGGCCGGCTTCCACCCAGCACACAGGCTAGCCCTGCGCGCAGCATCTCGCCGCCGCTCAGCTCGCCCACCCGACGCAGCGCCGCATCGGCCCGAAACAGGAAGCGCGCGAGCGCCGCGCGACAGCCATTCTCGCTCTCGCCGGGATTGAGTCCGCGATAATTGTCGACGACTGTCCGGGCCGGATCGAGCAGCGCAACCTGCTGGTCGAGCAGCGCCACGCGGCCGCGCCGTACCTGTCCGGAAAAGGGCGCAAGGCTGCCACTCGCCAATTGCAGCAACGTCGATTTACCGGACCCGTTTGGCCCCGTCAGCGCCACGCGCTCGGGTCCGACAATCGCGAAGCTCAGATCGTGCAGCACCGCACAATCGGGCGCGGGGCCGCCCGTCACATGATCGAAGGCGAGTACCGTTCGCACCGCGGGCAGCCCGCTCGGCGCGATCTCGAAGCGCAGCGCGCGCAATTGCTCCACGCCCGCGCGCGCATCGGCCAGAGCCTCGGCCGCATCGCCGCGCAGCCGGTCGGCGAGCCGGTTTGCGCTGCCCCCGCTCTGTTCTGCGCGATCCTCGCGTGCGCCGAGAAGGATCTTCGGCATGCCGCCCTTGGCGGCGCTCCGCCGGCCCGCAGCATCGCGACGCGCCTTGTGTTCGCGCGCGAGCTGCACTTCGCGCTCGACGCGCTTCGTCTCCTTCTCGGCGTTGTCGAGCTGGCGCTCGGCGGCCGCGAGTTCCTCCGCCTTCTGCGCGGCATAGTGATCCCAGCTCCCGCCATAGGATTTCAGCCCGAGCGTCGTCAGTTCGACGATCCGGTCCATTTGGCGGAGCAGCGCGCGATCATGGCTGACGACGATCGCGCCGCCGCGCCAGTCGCGCAGCACGCGCGCCACCGCCGTGCGTCCCTCGGCATCGAGATTATTGGTCGGCTCGTCGAGCAGGATCAGGTCGGGTTCCGCGAAAATGAGCGCGGCCAGCGCGGCGCGCGTCCGCTGCCCGCCGCTGAGTGTGGCGAGCGGCCGGTCTACGGTGACGCCGGCGAGCCCGACCTGCTCAAGTGCTTCCTCGATCCGCGGCGTGATCGTCCAGTCGGCGTGCGCCAGATCCTCTGCCGAGCCTGTGCCCACCTCGGTCCGCGCGGTTGCGTCGAGCGCCGCGCGTACGCCGAATAGGTCCGCCACGCTTTCATGCGGCACAACCTGCACTATCTGGCGCAACGTGCCGACCACGCCCGTCCGTACGACCTCGCCCGAGCCCGGCGCGCATTCGCCCGCGGCGAGCCGCAGCAGCGTCGACTTGCCCGTGCCGTTGCGACCGATCAGCCCCGCGCGTTCGCGCCCGAAGCCGGTCGTTATGTCGGTGAAAAGCGATCGACCGTCAGCGGTCGAAAAGCTCACATTGCGGAAGGTAACAAACGAAGACATGCGCGGAATCCGATCGAATCTGGCTGGCAGGAATGACTGTCAGTCGCTGGATCCGCATCGAACTTTCCTTCGCTTGCTGTTGGGCAGTGGAGATATAGCGCGTGCCATCTCAATTCAATGACCTCGCGATTGCGGCCAAGCGGCTTGACGTTATCATCGGGCGCCATGGCCGATCCCGTCCTCACGCCCGTCACATATGACGCATTCCTGGCCGACGTTCGCACGCTTGCCACTGCGCTTGCCGCCAGCGAATGGCAGCCCCGCTTCATCGTCGGGATAGGTCGCGGAGGACTCGTGCCCGCCACCTATCTGTCGCACGCATGCGACATCCCGCTGCTCTCGGTGGACCATTCGACCGGCATTGACGGTTTCGGCGACCGGTTGATTGGCGATCTTGCTGGCAAGACAAGAGACGGCATGAAACTGCTCGTGGTCGACGACATCAACGACAGCGGCCGCACGATCGCCCATATTCGCAATGCGATCCGGGCGGCCGGCGGCGTTGCAGGGCATATCCGCTATGCGGTGCTGATCGACAACATCGTCTCGACCGAACGCGTCGATTACCGCGCGCGCAGCATCGATCGCACCGTCACCAAGGACTGGTTCGTCTTTCCCTGGGAAGCCGTGGCCGACCGCGAAAGCGTGTTGCGCGATGCGGCCGAGGTTCCGGAGCGGATCGCCTAGCGCCGCTTCCCCTGGTGCCGGATATTGGCGGGCCTGCCCCGCCGGATGATCGGGCGCCCGCGCTTGTCGCGGCTGTTCCGGGGCGGCGGCGCGGCACCTCGGCCTTCGGGAAGCTCGAAGCGCAGCGCGCCGTTGACGGGATTGGCCTCGGCGAGCCGTAGCTGGAGCCGTTGCCCGATCGTATAGATCGTCTCGCTGTCCTCGCCCGTCAGGCTGTGCGTGGCCTCATCATAGCGGAAATATTCGCCGCCAAGGTCGCGCACGGGCACCAGCCCGTCGCCGCCCAGCCCCTCGACCGTCGCGAAGAAGCCGAAATTCTGGACACCAGTGATGCGCACGTCGAGTATCTCGCCCACCTTTTCGCTGAGATAGGCCGCGACATAGCGGTCGACGGTATCGCGCTCGGCCTCCATTGCCCGGCGTTCGAGCTGGCTGATCGCTTCGCCGATACGCGGCATCGATACGGCTTCGTCGGGAGTCAGGCCACCTTCGCCCAGCCTGTATGCAGCGGTCAGCGCGCGGTGGACGACAAGGTCCGCATAGCGGCGGATCGGCGAGGTGAAGTGTGCGTAGCTGCCCAGCGCCAGCCCGAAATGCCCGTGATTCTCGGGTGCGTAATAGGCCTGGGTCTGCGTCCGCAGCACCTGCTCCATCACCTGCGGCTTGTGATCGGCCTCGCCGACACGCTCGATCACGCGATTGAAGGTCTTGGGGCTGATCACCTGCCCCAGCGCGAGCTCAAGTCCGAAGGTCTTGAGATATTCCTTGAGCGCCACCAGCTTCTCGCGCGCGGGCGGCTCGTGGACGCGGTACATCACGGGCGCCTTCTTCGCCTCGAGCGCCTTAGCCGCCGCGACGTTGGCGGCGATCATGCAATCCTCGATCAGCTTGTGTGCATCGAGCCGCTCGCGCGGTGCCACCGAGAGGATGCGCCCCTTCTCGTCCAGCGCGATCTGGCGCTCGGGCAGGTCGAGGTCGAGCGGCTCGCGCGCCTCGCGCGCCTTGTAAAGCGCGCGCCAGCACGCCCATAGCGGCTTGAGCGCATTTTCGACGAGCGCAGGATCGACGCCATGGGTGGCGAGATCGGCGGGATCCAGCGCGCAGGGCGAGGACGCCAGATCGACGCGCGCTTCGCCCGCGGCATCGATCGCGGCCTGCGCATTCTCGTAAGCGATGTTCCCCGACAGCCGCACCACCGCGCGCGTGAAGCGCCAGGCCTTGATCTGGCCATCCTTCGAAATCGTCAGATGGCACGCCATCGCGGCGCGGTCCTGCCCCGCCTTCAGCGAGCAGACATCGGCCGAGAGTATCTCGGGCAGCATCGGCACGACGCGATCGGGAAAATAGACGCTGTTGCCGCGCTTCTTCGCCTCGCGGTCGAGCGCCGAGCCCGGGCGCACATAGAAGCTCACATCGGCGATCGCGACGATCGCCTTCCAGCCGCCGGAGTTGCCCGCATCGTCATCGGGCGCGGCCCAGACCGCGTCGTCATGGTCGCGCGCATCGGCGGGATCGATCGCGACGATCGGCAGGTGGCGCAGATCCTCGCGATCCTTGCCGAGATCGAGCTTCGCAACCTTCTGCGCCTCCTCCAGCACCTCCTCGGGAAAGACATGCGGGATACCGAGCTTGTGGATCGCGATCAGCGAGAAGCTGCGTGGTTCGAACGGGTCGCCGAGCTTCTGCGTCACGCGCGCAGTGATCCGCGGCGGGCGCCCGGTCTTCTCGGCGAGCACGAGGTCGCCCGCCTCCGCGCCGCCAAGGTCAGAGACGGCGAAGTCGCGGCGCTCCTTCTTGTCGAGCCCCTTGAGCCAGAATTTGCCGCCTTCGTCGTGGATCACACCCATCATCAGCTCGGACCCGCGCGCGAGTTGCTTGAGCGGATGCGCGATCCAGCCCTTGCCCGCCTCCTCGGTGCGCGCGAGCACGCGGTCGCCGACGCCCAGCGCGCCCTTGCGGCTCTTTTCCTTGAGGCGCAGCCGCGGCTCGGGCCCTTCTGCCTCCCAGCGCTCGGGCACCGCCCAGGCCTGACCGTCCTCATCGACATCGGTGACACGCAGTACCGTTACCTTGGGGATGCCGCCCATCTTGTGAAAGGCGCGACCCGGGGCGCTGTCGATCAGGCCCTCATCCGCCATGTCCTTGAGCAGCGCCTTGAGCTGGATCTTCTCCTGCCCCTTCAGCCCGAACGCCTTGGCGATCTCACGCTTGCCCGCGGGCTGATCGGATTCGGTGATGAAGTCCAGGATCTGCTGGCGGCTCGGCAGCCCGGCCTGTTGCTTTTGTTTCGCCATCGCACTCACATAGGCTTTCGCGCCCGCCCGTCCAACGGATAAGAGGAGCAAATGGTCCACGACCTTCTCATCATCGGCGGCGGCATCAACGGCACCGCGATCGCCCGCGAGGCGGCGCTCAACGGCCTTTCGGTGCTGCTCGTCGAGAAGGACGACCTTGCCGCGCACACCTCGTCGGCGTCGACCAAGCTGATTCATGGCGGCCTGCGCTATCTCGAATATTACGAGTTCAGGCTGGTCCGAGAGGCGTTGAAAGAGCGCGAGCTTCTGCTCCACGCTGCGCCGCATATCATTCGACCCATGCAGTTCGTGCTGCCCCATGCGCACGCGGTGCGCCCCTGGTGGCTCGTGCGGCTCGGGCTGCTGCTCTACGATACGATCGGCGGTCGCAGCAGCTTGCCGCGTTCGCGAGGAGACGGCCCAATCGACGCCAAGATACTCACCGCACAGCTCAAGAATCCGCTGGGCCACCACTTCTTCTACTGGGATTGCGCGGTCGACGACGCGCGCTTCACCCTGTTCAATGCGATGGACGCGGCCGCGAACGGCGCAGAGATCGTCACGCGCACCGCGCTGACGGGGGCGCAACGCGATGACGGCCTGTGGCGCGCCACATTGTCCGACGGGCGCACCGTCGACGCACGCGCGCTGGTCAACGCCGCCGGTCCCTGGGTCGAACAATTGCTCCACAGTATCGGTGCCGATCGCCGCAACCGCGTCAAGCTCGTCCGCGGCAGCCATATCATCGTCCCGCAGCTGTTCGCGGGCGAGCACGCCTATATGCTCCAGCAACCCGACCGACGCATTGTCTTCGCGATTCCCTATCGCGGCCACACGCTGATCGGCACCACCGATATCGCGGTGGAGACGCCCGAAGAGGCGCGCATCACGGAGGATGAGAAGGTCTATCTCTGCGAGGCCGCCAATCGCTATTTCCAGCGGCAGATCACGCCCGCCGACATCGTCTCGACCTATGCGGGGGTGCGCCCGCTCTATGACGACGGCACGTCGGATGCGAAGGCGGTGACGCGCGACTATGTGCTCGAACTCGATACCGACGACGCACCGCTGCTCTCCGTCTTCGGGGGCAAGATCACCACCGCGCGGCATCTGGCGGAAGAGGCGCTGGGCAAGCTGGGCCCCGCGCTGGGCGTGGCCGTCCGGCCCGTGACCCGCGACAGGCCCTTTCCGGGCGGGGACATGCCGAGCTTCGCCGGTTTCCTCACCGAGGTCCGCACACGCTGGCCTTTCCTCGGCCAGGCGCGCTCCGAGCGCATGGCGCGCGCCTATGGCACGCTGCTGCGCGCAATGCTGAGCGACGTCGCTTCGGAAGCCGATATGGGCGCCGATCTTGGCCACGGGCTGACCGAGATCGAGCTCGGCTGGATGGTCACACGCGAATGGGCCAAGACCGCCGAAGACGTGCTCTGGCGGCGCAGCAAGCTGGGGCTCTGCGCCGACCCCTCAATGGAACGGCGCGTGACCGAATGGCTCAGTAAGCGCGCCCGATCAGTATCCGCTCGACAGCCGGCGCTCCCGTAAAGAAGCATGCGTCATCGGTGGGCGCCGCGTCGTTGGGGACGTTGCGCATCGTAAGCTTCAGCCCCTTGAGCTTTTCGACGATGTCCTCGAGTTCACCGCCCGTCGGCTTGCACCACTGCACCTCGACCCAGCCGGCAAACTTGCCTGCCTTTTCGTAAAAGGCCTTAAGCCCAGCAAAATCAGTTACATCGCGTGCGATGTTGCCATCAGTGCGCGCCTTGGCCTCCGCGAACAGCGAAGACTGGATATCCTCGAGCGCCGATGCCGCCGCGCCGACGAACTCGTCGCGCGGGCGGATCTCGGACGCCAGCTTGCCGCCCTGGTCGTAAAGCCGATCGCGGCGCAGCACCGAGACATTGCCCGCGGCAACATCGCGCGGCCCGATCTCGACGATCAGCGGCGCACCCTTCTTGACCCAGGCCCAACGCTTGTTCGAGGCCTTCTGAGACCGTCCGTCAAGCAGCGCGCGCGCCGGTTCGCCAAAGGCGGTCAATGCGTTGAGTTCCCTCACCAGGGCCTTGCAGTAATCGAGTACCGCCTCGTCCTCGTCATTGTCGCGCAGCATCGGCACGATCACGATCTGGTGCGGCGCGACGCGCGGCGGCACACGCAGCCCATCGTCATCGCCGTGCGTCATGATCAGCCCGCCGATCATGCGCGTCGACATGCCCCAGCTCGTCGTCTGCGCCAGCTCGAGTTCGCCGTCCCTGTTCTGGAAGCGGATGTTCTGCGCGGCCGAGAAGTTGGTGCCGAGGAAGTGGCTGGTGCCCGCCTGGAGCGCCTTGCCGTCCTGCATCATCGCCTCGATCGAATAGGTCGCGACCGCGCCCGGGAAGCGCTCATGCTCGGGCTTTTCACCCGCGACGACAGGCATCGCGACGCAATCCTCCGCAAAGGCGCGATAGACTTCGAGCATCTTCAGAGTTTCCTCGCGCGCCTCGGCCTCCGATGCGTGCGCGGTATGGCCTTCCTGCCAGAGGAACTCGCTAGTCCGGAGGAACATGCGCGTGCGCATTTCCCAGCGGACGACATTCGCCCACTGGTTGATCAGCACGGGCAGGTCGCGCCAGCTCTGCACCCAGCGCGCGAAGGCGGTGCCGATCACCGTCTCGGAGGTGGGACGCACGACCAGCGGCTCTTCCAGTTTGGCTTCGGGATCGGGGACCAGCCCGCCCTTGCCGTCCGCGACCAGCCGGTGATGCGTGACAACCGCCATTTCCTTTGCAAAACCATCGACATGCTCGGCTTCCTTCGCAAAGTAGCTGAGCGGGATGAAGATCGGGAAATAGCAATTCTCGTGTCCCGTCCGCTTGATCTCGGCATCGAGAAGCTTCTGGATGCGCTCCCAGATGCCATAGCCCCAAGGCCGGATCACCATGCAGCCGCGCACCCCCGATTCCTCCGCCATGTCGCCCTCGGCGATGACGGCCTGATACCAGGCGGCGAAGTCCTGTTCGCGGGTGACATTGAGCGCGTGTTTGACGGCCACGGGGATAATCTCGCTGTTCGGGTTGAGCGTGCCGCTTAGGGGAGAAGCGCCGTGTGATGCAAGAAACAACGCGCGAATTTGCGGTTGATTGCGCGGCATCCCGCCCTAGAGCCCTTCGCATGGCCGAACCGCAAGCGCATCTCCACCACCCGCTCTATGCGCTCGGCCTGCGCCTTACCGCGGTTTTCTTCCTCGCGAGCATGAGCGCGCTGATCAAGCTGGCCTCGACGCGGGGGATCAACCTCGCCGAGACGATGTTCTTCCGCCAGTTCTTCGCGCTGCCCGTCGTGATCGCCTGGGTGATCGCGGGGCCCGGCCTTGCCTCGCTCAGGACGCAGCGCATCGGCGCGCATGTGTCGCGCACCGCGGCGGGACTGCTGGGCATGGTCGCCACCTTCGGCGCAATCATCCTGCTGCCGCTCGCCGAGCAGACCACGCTCGGCTTCACCGTGCCGATCTTCGCGACCATTTTGTCGGTCGTCTTTCTCGGCGAAAAGGCGGGTATCCATCGCTGGAGCGCGGTGTTCGCGGGTTTCATCGGCGTGCTGATCGTCGTCCGGCCGGGTAGCGACCATTTTCCGTTGATCGGTGCCATTGTCGGCCTGTCCTCCGCCTTCATGATCGCGGTGGTCAGCATATTGCTGCGCCAGATCGGGCGCACTGAAACTGCGCCGACAACGGTGTTCTGGTTCTCGTTGCTGTCCTGTATCCCGCTCGGGCTGGTCTATATCTTCTTCGCGCAACCGCACGACCTGACCGGCTGGCTGTTGCTCGCGGGGATCGGGATCGCGGGCGGGCTCGGGCAGATGGCGCTGACGGGCGCGCTGCGCTGGGGGCCCGTCTCGCTCGTCGTGCCGATGGATTATTCGAGCCTGATCTGGGCGACGCTCTATGGCTGGCTGCTCTTCGGTGCGCTGCCGACCGCCGCGACGTGGATCGGTGCGCCGATCATCGTCGCGAGCGGGCTCTACATCGTCTGGCGCGAGCACCGGCTCAGCCGGCTGAATACCGATACCGCGACGACGGCGGCTGATTAGAGCGCGCTGCGTGAAACCAGACGCTCGTCGCGCGCTCTAGTTTTTTGTTTTCGCATCGCTCTATGCGGAAAACCGGTTCCCACTTTTCCGCGCGATGCTCTAATTCCTGATCTTCCAGCCCTTGCGCAGCAGCAGGTAGCAGACGCTGCCCAGCGCCATATTGAGCGCCAGAAGCAGCACTGCGCCGAACAGGATCGGCGAATCGGCCTCACTCAGAAAGCCGTATCGGAAGCCCGAAATGATGTAGAAAAAGGGATTGGCGTGGCTGATTGTCTGGAAGAGCGGCGCGAGCTTGTCCACCGAATAGAAGGTACCCGACAGCAGCGACAGCGGCGCAACGACGAAGTTGGTCACCGCCGCGGCGTGATCGAACTTCTCCGCCCAGATCGAGGTCATCACACCGAGAAAACTGAGGAACAGCGATCCCATCAGCCCGAACCAGAGGATCGCCCAGGGATGTTTGGGCGTCACATGGACGCCGGGCCACAGCGCCATCGCCAGCCAGACGGTGCACCCGACGAGCACCGCGCGTGTCACTGCACCGCCCGCGAGCGCCGCGAGAAGCTCGGCGGTCGACAGCGGCGGCATCAGATAGTCGACGATCGTGCCCTGGATCTTGCCGACGAGCAGCGAAAAGCTCGAATTCGCAAAGGCATTCTGCATCATGCCCATTACGATCAGGCCGGGCGCGATAAAGTCCGCAAAGGGCACCCCAAGCACCGTACGGCCGCTGCCACCCAGCGCCACCGTGAAAATCACGAGGAAAAGCAGGGTAGTTATCGCGGGCGCCCAGATAGTCTGGAGCTGCACCTTGAAGAAACGGCGCACCTCCTTGATATAGAGGGCACGAAGCCCGCCCCAGTTGACATTGCGGATCACCGGTACGCCCGGTTCGTTGACGATCGCTGATTCAGGCTGGCTGTTCATCACCCGATCGCCTATCGGCTGTCGGCTTAAGCCGCAAGCGATGAGTTTGCGTCACGAGATTGAAGTCAAGGGAGCTTAAATGGCCTGGACCGACGAACGCATCGATCAGCTGAAAACGATGTGGGAAAAAGGCATGACCGCAAGCCAGATCGCCGACGAGCTCGGCGGCGTCAGCCGCAACGCCGTGATCGGCAAGGCGCACCGCCTTGGCCTGCAGTCGCGCCCGTCGCCCGTGAAGGACAAGGAAGGCAAGGCGCCCGCGCCCAAGAAGCCCGCGCCCGCACCCAAGCGCGCCGAACCCGCACCCGCGCCGGTGCAGCACGCGCCCAAGCCCGCCGCGCCCGCGCCGCAGGCCGCGCCCAAGGCTGCCCCCGCCCCGGCGGGAACGGCCCCGGTCGCACCGCGCGATCCCTCGGAGCCCGTGCTGCGTTCGATCGGCCCCGGCGGCTTTCTGCGTCAGGGCCCCGGCGATCAGCAGGCGCCCATCCCGCCCGCGCCGCCACGCCGGCTGGTGCCCGCAAAGCCCAGCGCGGAGATCGCGGGCAAGACGACGCTGCTCGACCTCAACGACCGCATCTGCAAATGGCCGCTTGGCCATCCGGGCGAGCCTGACTTCCATTTCTGCGGCGATCCGGTGAATCCGGGCTTTCCCTATTGCGTCGCGCATTGCGGCCACGCCTATCAGGCGCAGCTGCCGCGCCGCGACCGGCGCCCGCCCCCGCCGATGCCCTTTGGCGGCCCGCGGGTACGCTAGGCCTCGATCGTTTGAAGAGCGCCTGATTCACGCTTTCGGCGCGCTCCGCTTGATTGCGGCGGGCGCGAACGCGATTTCGCCTGTCGGTGAAACCGTGAAGCGATAGGCCTCGTTCATTCCTTCCTTGCCCGAATGCGTGAAGGCAAGCACCCGGCTGCCGTCGGTGCGAATGTGCGCGATGCCGAAATTGGTCCGCTCAAAGGCGAAGAATTTCCTCGCGGGATTTTTGGGGTCGACGGCATAGCCCTTGACCGCGAAGAAAGCGGTCAGTTCGGTGCAGAATATCACCGCCGGCGTCGAGCGCGAGGCCCGGCCAAGCGCTGCCATCAGCGTCGCGCGCGGATGGATATATTCCTTGGCACTGCTCTCGTCGCCCGACGAGATCAGCGAGACGACGGCGCCGACCTCCTTCAGGAACTCCATGTCGAAATCCGCCGAGCCGTGGTGCGGCGCTTTCAGGATTTCCGAGCGGAGCGCGGCGCCCGGCATGGCCGTCCGCAGCCTTTGCATCGATTCCTGATTCATGTCCCCGGTGAACATCAAGCGCACATTGCCAAAGCGCAGCCGGAAATTGAGCGAATGGCCGTTGATCGTGTGGCTGGCCGAAAATGATCCCTTGTGGCCTGCGGGCGCAGTGCCCAGCATCAGCTTGGCATCGTCGGGCGGCTTGCGAAGGAACTGAAGGCTGGGACCGCCAGCCGTGTTCGCTACGATCGGGCCAAGCATCTCGACGGCCACGCCGTCCTCGTTCAGGAAGTCAAATGCGTTCGCGGCAAGATGGTCCAGCCGGCGGAACTCGACCGGCTTTCCGGTATTGGCTGTGACCCGTGGCGCCCATTTTGCCAGCGTGTCCACCCAGCGATTGAACGGTCCATTTCGTTCGGTGGAAGGGACCGCCGAGGGGTCGTCCACCAGCCCGGTGTGAAGGGCACGCCGCCAACGTCGGTGGTGGAACCGAGCATTTCGGTCTCCTTGCGCTTCTTGGTGCTGCCCGCAATCTTTTCCGGCCGCTTGACGATGCCGTTGTGATAGACGCGCCTGGGCGCAACGAAAATGCGCTTGCGCGGCTCCTTATGGGTCTCAGAGACCAGCAGTTCGGACAGACCATCGAAATGATCAGCGTCACCATGCGTGACGACGATGGCATCCACGATGAGCGGATTGCCTTCGGAACTCCCCGAAAAGCGCGCCGCGGCGTGGCGTGCGAAGAGCTGGTTGTCGCCGCCGTCGATGAAGACAACTTTCTCGCTCGGCGTTTCGAGGATCAGCCCGTCACCCTGCTGGACGTCGATCATCGAGAGGCGAAGAAGCCCGGTGTCGCGGAATTGCGTCTCGGTGCTGACCAAGCCCTCGTCAACGACTCCAAACTTGCCATGAATCTTGACGTGGACGCCGTTCGCGGCCGGTACCCAGAACGTCGCATTTGTCACCCCAATAATATTGACGGGTCGTGCCATCCGCGCGCCGAAGCACGACGATGTCGTCATCAAGATACTGCATCATGCTGCGCTCCTTGCCGACGGCCTGTTCCTATAGCTGATTTGTTACGTCTTCGCATCGATAAATATCGCTGGCCGGAATAGGTGTTTGCCGCTTGTCACCCTGACTCACCGCACTCTATAGCTTCGTAATGTCCGACGACCTGTTCGCTTCCGCGCCCCAGACTTCCGGCACCTATGACGCATCGGCCATCGAGGTTCTCGAGGGTCTCGAGCCTGTCCGGCGCAGGCCCGGCATGTATATCGGCGGCACCGACGAGCGCGCCTTTCATCACCTTGCCGCCGAGGTGCTCGACAATGCGATGGACGAAGCGGTTGCAGGGCATGCCACGCGGATCGAGGTGACGCTGGAGCCGGGCAACCGGCTTACGATCACGGACAATGGCCGCGGCATCCCCGTCGATCCGCACCCCAAATTCCCCGACAAATCGGCGCTTGAGGTCATCATGACCACGCTACATTCGGGCGGAAAATTCGCTGGCAAGGCCTATGCCACGTCGGGCGGCCTTCATGGCGTGGGCGTGAGCGTGGTCAACGCACTGTCGTCGGAAACCGTGGTCGAGGTCGCGCGCAACAAGGAAGTGTTCCGCCAGATCTTCTCCCGCGGTCATGCCGTGACGGGGCTTGAACGGCTGGGCCAGACGCAGAATCGGCGCGGGACAACAGTCAGCTTCGTGCCCGATACCGAGATCTTCGGCGAGATGCATTTCAAGCCGCAACGGCTCTACAAGCTCGCGCGCTCCAAGGCCTATCTCTTCGCGGGCGTGGAGATCCGCTGGAAATGCGCGCCCGAGCTCATCACCGACGACACGCCCGCCGAGGCCGTGTTCCAGTTCCCGGGGGGTCTTGCCGATCACCTGAAGGAGCAGGTTGGCACGCGCGAATGCGCGACCGCCGAATTCTTCGCCGGGCGGCAGGACTTCCCCGAGCGACAGGGCTCGGTCGAGTGGGCGGTCGGCTGGCCGCTCTGGTCCGAGGGCAGCTACAGCTATTACTGCAACACCATTCCGACCCCCGATGGCGGCACGCACGAGGCAGGGTTACGCACCGCGCTGGTCAGGGGCATTCGCGCCTTCGGTGAACTGGTGGGGCAGAAAAAGGCCAAGGACATCTCGGCCGAAGACATCATGACCGGATCGGAGCTGATGCTCTCGGTCTTCATCCGCGATCCGCAGTTCCAGAGCCAGACGAAGGATCGGCTGACCAGCCCGGAGGCGGCGCGGCTCGTCGAGAATGCGGTCAAGGACCATTTCGACCATTTCCTCGCCGACCATATGGATCGCGGCAAGGCGCTGCTCGGCTTCGTGCTCGACCGCATGGACGAGCGCCTGCGCCGCAGGGCCGAGCGCGAGGTCAAACGCAAGACCGCGACCTCGGGCCGCAAGCTGCGCCTGCCCGGCAAGCTCACCGACTGTTCGGCGGATGATCCCGCAGGTACCGAGATCTTTATCGTCGAGGGCGACAGCGCGGGCGGCAGCGCCAAGCAGGCGCGTGACCGCAAGACGCAGGCGATCCTGCCGATCCGCGGCAAGATCCTCAACGTCGCCTCGGCCAACAGTGCGAAGATCCTCGCCAATCAGGAAATCGCGGACCTGATTCAGGCGATCGGCTGCGGCACGCGCGACAAGTGCGTGCCCGACAATCTGCGCTACGAGCGCATCGTCATCATGACCGATGCCGATGTCGACGGCGCGCATATCGCGACCTTGCTGATGACCTTCTTCTTTCAGGAGATGCCCGAGCTCGTCCGGCGCGGGCACCTGTATCTGGCGCAACCGCCGCTCTACCGCCTCGTTTCTGGGGGCAAGAGCGCCTATGCCCGCGACGACGCGCACCGTGCCGCGCTCGAGGCGACCGAGTTCAAGGGCAAGAAGGTCGAGGTCAGCCGCTTCAAGGGCCTGGGCGAGATGAACCCGCAGCAGTTACGCGAAACGACGATGGATCCCAAAACGCGCAGCATGATCCGCATCATCCTGCCGCAGGAATATGAAGAGCGCATGGTGGTCCGCGATCTTGTCGAGCGGCTGATGGGCAAGAATCCCGAGCACCGCTTCCAGTTCATCCAGGAAAACGCGGCGCGCGTCGACGAGGAAGTTATCGACGCATGATGCGTCCCATATCCGCCTTCGCCGCGCTGGCGCTGCTCGCGGGCTGCGACAGTCCGGGCGGCGAAAGCAATGCGGGCGACACTGCGAGTGCCGCGCCCGTCCGCCCCGCCGCCTTCCAGCAATGCGCGGTCTGCCACAGCGATCAGAAGGACGCGCGCGACTGGACCGGACCGAACCTGTTCGGCGTGGTCGGCTCCACGGCTGGCACCCACCGCCCCGGCTATGCCTATTCGAGCGCGATGCGCGGGGCGAAGTTCAAATGGGACCGCGCCAGACTCGACGCATGGCTCGAGGATCCCGCCCGGGTGGTTCCAGGCAACCGCATGTATTTCTACGGTGTGAAGGACGCCGCCCGCCGCGCGGAGATAATCGACTATCTGGAAAAGCTGCGCTGAGCGTTATTCTGCGTCGCGCCGCTTTTCCTCTTCGGCGAGCAGGTCGAGCTTCTGGAACGCCATGCGGTGCGTGAGCGCCGCAAGCAGCAACGTAACCCCGACCAGAATCACCCCCAGTGCGACCCATTTGAGCGCTGGCATGTCGGGATTGCGCTTGCCGGCGATAGCGAGCGCAAAGCCCGCCATTGCGAGGATAAACCCCAGCCGGCGTGCCCGTCCGACGATGGCGTGAAGCTTGAAATGGCCCTGTTCGTTCATCGCCATTCGTCCTTGAGCAATCCGAAGATCAGACTGTCGCGAATGCCGATATGCGTTTCCCATTCGCCGCGCAGATGGCCCTCCTGCCGGAAACCCAGCCGCTTCAGCAGGTCCACCGACGCTGCGTTTTCGGGATCGACATCGGCGAAGACGCGGCGAAGCCCCATCGCGCCGAAGCCATGGTCGAGCACCGCGCTCACGGCCTCGCGCGCATAGCCGCGCCCCCAGCGGTCGCGCCTGAGGATATAGCCGATCTCGCGCACGCCTTCCCGCTTCTCACCCAGCACCACCCAGCCAAGCGCCGCGCCGCCATCCTCGGTGATCGCCCAGCTCAGCCAGCGGTCCTGCGCGGCGTTGCCCGCCACATAGGCGCGTGTCTGGTCCAGCGATGTATGGGGGGCGCTCGACCACCAGTGCATCAGTTCGACGTCCGACATGGCGACGTGGATCGCCGCGGCATCGTCCTCGACCAGCGGTCTCAGGACGAGCCTGTCGGTCCTGAGCGTCGGCAGCATCAGCGCGTCAGCGCTTCGACGAGCGCCTTGACCTTTTTCTGACGCCATTGCGGTAGCGGCGCGATCAGCCAATAGGCGAGCGGCGACGGCCGCGCCTCGCCGACCATCGCGACACGGCCGCTCGCGACATCGGCGGCGGCAAGCAGCTGAGGTACGCTGGTCCGCCCGAAACCGTTGATCGCGGCGTCGATCGCGAGCCCCGCATCGGCGACGCGCAGCGCCGGACTGTCCTCATCCGAAGGGCAGCCGGGCCAGGCGATGCGCGTGTCCGCGGCGCCCTCGGGCGCGGCGAGGGTCACGAACGCGCCATCGGCCAGCTTGACGCCCTCATTCTCGCCCGGCCCTTCGGCGAGCCGGATCGCGAGGTCGAGATTGGCCTCGGTGAAATCGAGATCGCCCTCGCTCGCAATGAGCGTAAAGCGAATTTCGGGATCGGTCCGGCCATAGCCAGCAAGCCGGTTCGCCAGCCATTTGGCGGTGAAGTCGCGCGGCGCGGCGATCGTCAGCGATTTGGACGACTGGCCCGCCTGCATCGCGCGCACCGATTCCTCGAACTGCAGGAAGCCCGCACGCAGCGCGTCGAGCCCCGCCTCGCCCTCGGGCGTCAGCTCGAGCCCCTTGGCGGTGCGGCGGAAGAGCACGACGCCCAGCGTATCCTCGAGCGCGCGGATCTGCTGGCCGACCGCGGCGGGCGTCACCGCCAGTTCGTCAGCCGCGCGGGTGAAGCTCAGATGCCGCGCGGCAGCATCGAGCACACGCAGGCCATTCAGGGGAAGATGCGTACGCTTCATTCCTGTTCCTCTACCCTCATTGCGCGTTGACGGGCGCGACCAGCGGGAAGCGCGGGATCTTGACATCGAATGCCGAGCCGTCCTCGCCCACCATGTGATAGTTGCCCTGCATCTGCCCGGTGGGCGTCGAAAGTGGGCAGCCCGAGACATAGTCATAGGACTCGCCCGCCGCGATCATCGGCTGTTCACCGACCACGCCCTCGCCTTCGACCGAGTGGCGCGCGCCCCGTGCGTCGGTGATCACCCAGTGGCGCGTGAGCAGCTGGATCGTCATCGGCCCGCCATTCTCGATGCGGATGTGATAGGCCCAGAACCAGCGTCCCCGATCCGGCTCCGACTGTTCGGGCAGATAGCTGACCGAGACGCGCACGGTGATGTCGCGCGTCGTCTCGGCATAGGGGAACAGGCCCTTCATCGCGCGCCGCCTAGAGCCCCGCGGCCCGCAGCGCCTGGTCGAAATCCTCGATCAGGTCCTGCGAATCCTCGAGCCCGACATTGAGGCGCAGCATCCCTTCGGTAACGCCCATGTCGAGCCGCACCGCTTCAGAAAGTCCGGCGTGCGTGGTGGATGCAGGGTGCGTCATCAGCGAGCGGCTGTCCCCGATATTGTTCGATATGTCGACGAGCTCGAGCGCGTCGAGCAGAGCATGCGCCTGCTTGCGCCCGCCGTCGAGATAGATCGAGAAGATCGGGCCCGCCGCCTCCATCTGGGACATTGCCAGA
The DNA here is from genome assembly GCF_058781925.1 of Sphingobium sp. FW306-1B-F04DB. Lineage (NCBI taxonomy): Bacteria > Pseudomonadati > Pseudomonadota > Alphaproteobacteria > Sphingomonadales > Sphingobiaceae > Sphingobium > Sphingobium sp. FW306-1B-F04DB. The sequence continues at coordinate 32,868 of NZ_JBYSXE010000030.1, forward strand.
TTGTGCTGCGGATGGCTTTCGAGCGCCGGGTAGAGCACGCGCGGCACGCGCTGTTCGAGGAAGCGCGCGACCGTCAGCGCATTCTCGCTCTGACGGCGGATGCGCAGGTCGAGCGTCTCGATCCCCTTGAGCACTACCCAAGCGTTGAACGGGGAAAGCGTCGGCCCGGTGTTGCGCGTAAAGGGCAGCAGCGTGTTGTTGATGAAATCCTCCGACCCGCACACCGCGCCCGCCAGCACGCGTCCCTGCCCGTCCATCATCTTGGTCGCCGAATAGGCGACGACATCAGCGCCGAAATCCATCGGTCGCTGGAGCGCTGGCGTGGCGAAGGCATTGTCGACCACGCTGGTGATCCCTGCATTCTTCGCGATGCCGCACACCGCCTTGAGGTCGACGATATCCATCGTCGGATTGGCGGGCGTCTCGAAGAAGAAGACCTTCGTATTGGGCCGGATTGCGTCCTTCCACGCATCGGTTTCGCGCGCATCGATGATCGTCGTGGTGATCCCGAAGCGCGGCATCAGCGTATCGGTCAGCCAGCGGCACGAACCGAATGCGGCGCGGCCGGCGACGACATGGTCGCCCTGCGACAGCTGACAGAGCAGGGCCGCGGTCATCGCTGCCATGCCCGACGCCTGGCAGCGCGCCGCCTCGGCGCCCTCGAGCAGCGCGATACGCTGTTCGAGCATCTCGACCGTCGGGTTCTGCAGCCGGCTATAGGTCATGCCCTGCTGCTCGCCCGCAAAGCGCGCGGCGGCGTCACCCGCGCAGTCATAGGCATAGCCCGAGGTGAGGAAGATCGCCTCCGAGGTCTCGCCATATTCGGAGCGCGCGGTGCCGCCGCGGATCGCCTGCGTCGCGGGGCGCCAGTTCCGGGTGATCGAGCGGTCCTGGCCGGTCTTTTTCTTCATTGCGTGTTTCTCTTTGATTCCGGGGGTCAGTTCAGCGCGGCGATGACGGCGTCGGCCATCTCGCCGGTGGACATTCGGCCGCCCAGATCGGGGCTGCGCGCGCCGCTCGCGAGTGCCTTTGCCACCGCCGCCTCGATGCGATCGGCATCCTGCGCGCGGTCCAGCGAATAGCGCAGCATCATCGCCGCGGACAGGACCGTTGCGAGCGGATTGGCCTTGCCCTGCCCGGCTATATCGGGCGCACTGCCATGGATCGGCTCGTACAGCCCCTTGCCCGAGCCGCTAAGCGTCGCCGAGGGCAGCATGCCGATCGAGCCCGTGCTCATCGAGGCCTGATCGGAAAGGATATCGCCGAACAGGTTGCCCGTCAGGATCACGTCGAACTGGCCGGGATTGCTCACGAGCTGCATTGCGGCGTTGTCGACATACATATGGCTGAGTGCGACATCGGGATAATCGGCCGAAACCTCGATCACCACATCGCGCCAGAGCTGCGAGGTTTCAAGGACATTGGCCTTGTCGATCGAGCAGAGCTTGCCGCGCCGCGCGCGCGCGGTCTCGAAGCCGACGCGCGCAATGCGTGTCACTTCTGCCTCGTTGTACGACATGATGTCATAGCCCTCGCGCAGTCCGTCGCTGGTCTTGCGATGGCCCTTCTCCCCGAAATAGACGTCGCCATTCACTTCGCGGACGATCACGAGGTCGATCTGGCTGGCGATTTCCGGGCGAAGCGCCGAGGCGCCGGCAAGCGCGGGATAGAATTTTGCGGGACGCAGATTGGCGAAGAGCGCAAGCTCCTTGCGGAGCCCGAGGATCGCCTGTTCGGGGCGCAGATGACGCTCCAGCGTGTCGAAGGCCGCATCGCCCACCGCGCCGAAGAGGATCGCGTCGGCGCGCTTGGCGAGATCGAGGGTTTCGGGCGGAAGCGGGTGGCCCGCCGCCTTGTACGCCGCGCCGCCGACGGGCGCTTCCTCGAATGTGAGCCCCGAAATGTCCGCCGCCTCGAGCACCCGCATGGTCGCCGCGATAATTTCAGGACCGATTCCGTCTCCGGGCAGCAAGGCAACGAGCATTGGGTCTCCCTTTCTTGAAACGAAATGCCCTTGCCCGGTGGTGACGAGTCACGCAACCGCCCTTTTCAGCCTTTCGACCAGCCGCTCGCGCGCCGCCGCCACATCGGCGCGGCGATCGATCAACACGTCGCGCGACAGAAAATGGCCGGTGAGCTTCAGTCCGTCGAAGATATCGGCCCAGTCCGCTTCGCCCCCTTTGCTCAGGAAACGCGGGAAACGGAGCAGCTTATCGGCATAGTCCTGCCCCGCGACCGCGCTCACCGCGCGCCCGCTCTTGGGGCTGACCCAGATCAGTTCCTCGCTGCTGTCCGTGACCGCGCAGCGTTCGAGATCGAGCCCGAAACCCATCTCGGCGAGCAGCAGCAGTTCGTAGCGCACTAGCGCCACCGCCCAGCCGCGCGCCGCGGGCGCCGCCTCGATCGCGCCGAGCACGCCATCGAGCGCTGCATGAAGGTGGGGGTAAGGCTGCGCCTCGGGCAGCGTCGCGGCGGTCAGCGCGGTCGTCCAGTCGAGCGCAGCGGCTGCCAGCGCCTCGCCCATCAGCGGCGCGCGGCTGTGGACAAGCTCGACCGTCAGCCCGGCGAGCTGCTCCTCGGTGCGCGCACGGAACTCCGCCATGACGACATTGGCCGGGATCAGGACCGGCCGCAGCCGCCGCGAATGCCCGCCGCGCACATAGCCCGCAAGCAGACCATGTTCCGCGGTCATCGCGCGCGCGATCGCGCCATGCTCGCCATGCGCGCGTACCGAACAGATGATCGCTTCCGCCTGAATGTGCATCGCCGCCAAGGGCACCGGGCGTCAGCTTTTGTCAACCATAGCGCGCTACACCCGATTTCCCGTGCTAGTTAAGAGGCTTGAAATGGAATTCGCCGGACGGCTCGACCGTCCCCCGCCAGCGACGGCTCGTGCGCACTTCGCGCCCGATTTCGGCCGGCGCTTCATCATCTTCGGTGATGCGGAGGAAGAGTTCGACTGGACGCGCCCACTCAGGCGCGACGCGACCTCGACCACCGCGATCGCCAGCCTCCCCGAGGCCAATCGCCGCTTCACCGATCACGGCGCGGTGCCGACCTATCTTGTTGACTATCCCGTGGTGAACAACCCTGCGAGCGCGGCGACGATGCGTATGATGCTCGACAGCGGCGCCTGCGACATCGGCACGCAACTTCATCCCTGGGTCAACCCACCCTTCGATGAAGAGGTCTCGGGATATAACAGCTTTACGGGCAACCTGCCGCGCGAGCTCCAGCGCGCCAAGCTCCTTGCGCTGACCGGCAAGGTGGCAGAAGCCACAGGGCAACGTCCGACCATCTATCGCGCCGGGCGCTACGGGATCGGCGCGGATACCGCCGAACTGCTCGCCGAGGCCGGTTACAGCATGGACGTCTCGGTGCGTGCTCTGTTCGATTATCGCGCCGAAGACGGCCCCGACTTCTCGGCGCACCCGATCTGGCCCTGGTGGTTGCGGTCCCGCCTGCTCGAAGTGCCGTTGACCGCCGCGTGGACGGGCACGTTGCGCGGCCTGCCGCAACTCGATCGCGTCGCAGCACTGCGTGGGCCAATGTCGCGCCTTGGACTGTTGAGCCGCATTGCGCTGACCCCCGAGGGCATGCCCGCCCAAGACGCGATGGAGGCGATTCGGATTCTGATCGACAGCGACCACCAGCTGTTCAGCCTGTCCTTCCACACGCCGAGCGTTGTGCCGGGGCATACGCCCTATGTCCGCGACCAGGCGGACCTGAAGGTTTTCTGGCACTGGTGGGATGCGGTGTTCGCGCTGTTCGAGCGGCACGGCGTCACGCCGGTGCGGCCGTACGAGATACTGGCCGCGGTGGACCGCCCGTGACACGGCGACTGGATCCGGCGCAGGCGGTCGTGCGACGCGAGGCGCAATGCTTCGACGTGTCGGCATGCACCGCGACGACGGTTCCTCTCAGCAATATCCCCGAAAGCTGGGATGCTGAATGGGACGCGCTTGCGCACTCTGCCAGCGAACCCAATGCCTTTGGCGAGCGGTGGTTCGTTCGCGCCGGCGCGTGCCACCTCGCCGCCACCGGCACCGCCCGCATGATCGGGGTCTGGGGCCAGAACGAAGGTGCGCGTCGGCTGATCGGGCTCCTCCCCGTCGAGATCGGCCAACGTTATGCGCGGATGCCGATCAGACATGTGCGCAACTGGCTGCATTTCCACAGCTTCCTTGGCACGCCACTGATCCGCGCGGGGCATGAACAGGCGTTCTGGAGCGCGATACTCGCCGCGCTCGACGGTGCCGACTGGGCGCCGGGATTCATGCATATCAACGGACTCGTCCCCGACGGCCCGGTCCATCGCGGGCTGCGCGCCGCCGCCAGCCTTGCCGGACGGCGCTGCGACATCGTCCACAGGGCCGAACGCGCGCTGCTCGAAAGCCCGCTCGATCCGCGCGCCTATTACGAGGCAACGGTTCGCAAGAAGAAGCGCAAGGAAATCAACCGGCTTTCGGCGCGATTGGCCGAACTGGGCACGGTCTCGACCGCGACGCTGCGCGATGCGGTCGAGATTGCACCTTGGTGCGACGCCTTCCTCGCGCTCGAGGCATCGGGCTGGAAGGGCCGCGCGGGATCGGCGCTGGGCTGCACGCCCGAGACCGAACATTTCTTCCGCGAGGTGGTCGCGGGCGCCTTTTCAGCGGGCAAACTCGATTTCCTGCGCCTCGATCTCGACGGCCGTCCGATCGCTAAGCTCGTCAATTTCATGACGCCGCCGGGCTCCTTCTCGTTCAAGATCGCCTTTGACGAAGAGTTCGCGCGCTTCTCGCCAGGCGTGCTGCTCCAGATCGAGAATCTGCGCGTCCTCGAGCACGAGACCGTGCGCTGGATGGACAGCTGCGCGGTCGAGAACCACCCGATGATCAACAGCCTGTGGGCGGAACGCCGCGCGATCGTACGCGTCACCGTCCCGCTCGCCGGGTGGAAGCGCCGCGCCCTGTTCCATGTCTGCCGCACCGCCGAACGTGGTTCGGCCTGGCTGCGCAGCCCCCGCAGCGTCCCAACCGCCGCTCAGACAGATGACGAGTAGAGACATGACCGCCACAACCGCCTTCGATGCCACCGCGCTTTCCGCCTTCGGCAGCGCCTATCCCAATGCGCCCGCAAAATTGACGCACGGACTGGTCGATCACCCGTTGCTCCGGATCGATGCGCTGGTTGACCTCGCGCGCCGGATGCCCCCGGAGGATGTCGAGTATAACCGGGCCGATCTGCCCATCGGGATCGATCCCGCCGCCGTGCCCGCCAATGGCCTCGGTATTGAGGAAACGATCCGCTCAATCGAGGAGAACGGGTCGTGGATGGTGCTCAAGTTTGTCGAGCGCGATCACGCCTACAAGGCGCTGCTCGCAGAAACGCTCGCCGAACTCGAGCCCGTGGTCGCGGCGACGACCGGACCGATGCTCAAGCAGGAAGGCTTCATCTTCGTCTCCTCGCCCGGCGCGGTGACGCCCTTCCACTTCGATCCCGAGCACAACATCCTGCTCCAGATCCGCGGCGAGAAGGTGATGACGGTCTTCCCGGCACATGACGAGCAAGTCGCGCCGGGTTCGCTGCACGAAACCTTCCATCTGGGCGGGCATCGCAACCTGCCTTGGGACGACAGCTTCGCTGTCAAGGGCCAAGCCCTCCGCCTCACCCCGGGCAAGGCGATTTACGTCCCCGTCAAGGCGCCGCACTGGGTGCAGAACGGTCCGGGACTGTCGATCTCCTTCTCGATCACCTGGCGCTCACTGTGGAGCTATCAGGAGGCCGATGCGCACGGCATGAACCGGCTGCTGCGCCGGATGGGGATCAACCCAGCCCGTCCCCGTCCATTTCCGGACCTCAACCATGGCAAGTCACTGACCTATCGCGCGGTCCGCAGGATCACCGGGAAGTCCTGAGGCAGACGATGCGGCGGCGCGTCAGCCGCCGTGGAAATAGTCGTAGATGCTCTGCGCCATCGCCCTCGAGACGCCGGGCGCCTTTTGCAGATCCTCGAGCGCGGCGTTCTTCACCGCGCGCGCGGTGCCGAAGTGCATCAGCAGGGCCTTCTTGCGCGCGGGGCCGATGCCCGGCACCTCGTCGAGCGAGCTGACGCCGATCGCCTTCGCCCGCTTCTGGCGATGCGCGCCAATCGCGAAACGGTGCGCCTCATCGCGCAACCGCTGGAGGTGAAAGAGCAGCGGCGAGTTGAGCGACATCGTGATCTCGCGCCCGTCGGGAAAGTGGAAGATCTCGCGCCCGGCATTGCGATCGGGGCCCTTGGACACGCCGATGAATGCGACGTCCTCGATCCCCATTTCCTCGAGCGTCTCGCGGACCGCGCTCACCTGCCCCCTGCCGCCGTCGATCAGCACGAGGTCGGGCCACTCCTTGCCGTCGCGGTCGGGGTCCTCACGCTGCACCCGGCCGAAGCGCCGTTCCATCACCTCGCGCATCATCGCGAAATCGTCACCAGGCACGGTTTCGGTGCGCTTAATGTTGAACTTGCGATAGGCACCCTTGCGGAAACCTTCGGGTCCCGCGACCACCATCGCCCCCACGGCATTGGTGCCCTGAATATGGCTGTTATCGTAGATCTCGATGCGGTCGGGCGGCCCGTCGAGCTCGAACAGGTCGGCCATCTCGCGGAAGATCTTCGCCTGCGTCGTGCTCTCGGCCATGTGGCGGTCGAGCGCTTCCTCGGCATTACGCTTCGCCTGCTTGACCAGCCGAACGCGATCGCCGCGCTGCGGCACTGACAGCGTCACCTTGCTCCCTGCGCGTTCGGTCAGCGCCTCGGCGAGCAGATCCGCCTCTGCAGGGGCGCGATCAACAAGGATCGTCCTGGGTGGCGGCACCTCCTCGTAGAACTGCATCAGGAAGCTCGCCAGCACCTCATCCTCGGGCACCTCGGCGGTGTGCGCGGGGAAGAAGCTGCGATGGCCCCAGTTCTGGCCGGCGCGGATGAAAAATGCCTGGATGCACATCACGCCGGACTTTGAGGCGAGCGCGAAGATATCGGCATCGCCCACGCCTTCGGCATTCACCGCCTGGCTGCCCTGGATGAAGGTCAACGCCTTGAGCCGGTCGCGATAGACCGCGGCCATCTCGAAATCGAGATTCTCGCTGGCCTGCTCCATCGCCTTGCCGAGCTTGGCCTGGACGCGTGTCGATTTGCCCGTGAGGAAGTCCTTCGCGTCGGCGACGAGCTCGCCATAATCGGCCGCGCTGATGCGGTCGACACAAGGCGCCGAGCAGCGCTTGATCTGGTAGAGCAGGCACGGCCGGTCGCGATTGTTGAAGAAGCTGTCGGTGCAGCTCCTGAGCAGGAACAGTTTCTGCAGCGCGTTAAGCGTCCGCCCCACTTCCCCCGCGCTGGCGAAGGGCCCAAAATAGTCGCCCTTGAACTTACGCGCGCCGCGATGCTTCTGGATCCGCGGAAATTCGTGGTCGAGGCGCAGCAGGATGAAGGGGAAGCTCTTGTCGTCGCGCAGCAGCACATTGTAGGCGGGCCGATAGCGCTTGATGAGCTGCGCCTCGAGCAGCAGCGCCTCCGCCTCGTTGTTGGTCGTGACGATCGTCATCGACCGCGTGAGCGCGACCATCCGCTGCAGCCGCTTGGGGAGCCGGTTGACCTGGGTATAGTTGGTAACGCGATTCCTCAGCGACCGCGCCTTGCCGACATAGAGCACATCGCCGCGGGCATCCTGCATCCGGTAAACACCCGGGCGCGTCGGCAGCGTCTTCAGGACGTTGCGGATCGCCGCCACGCCCGAGTCAAGATCGGGCCTGTCGGCGCCCTTTACGGCGAAAGTGGCTTTTTCCTCGTTGAAACGGTCAGGCGCGGAAGGCGTGGACATGGCCGCGATTTAGGCATGAACGCGCCCTTGCGCCAGCCGTGTCGGTATCGATGCTGTCAGGCTGCCGCCGCCCGGCGCATCATTTCACGGGCTGGCCGGCAGGTCGTCATCATCGCCCTCGACCTCGATCAGGGCATAGGCGACACCCCCGATCAGGCCGACCGCACCGATGATCCAGCCCCAATTTCCATTGCTCGCATTGCTCGCCGCCGCCAGGCGTGCGCCGCTGCGCGGCTGCGCGCCAGCAAGCGAGAGGCGCTGCGCGGCGCCCTGCGTCGCAGGCTCCGGCGCGGATTGCGCCTGGGCGAGAACGGGTGTGGCGATAAGCAGCGGGGCGATGGTCAGCCCCGACAGGATCAGCTTGCGCATGAGCAACCTCCGTGAATGGACGCCGGTCCGCCGACGCAATTCGACCAACATTCGAAGCCGGGAGGGGTTCCGGTCTGCGTGCCGCTCCATCCTGCCCCTTTCCAAATCGCACGGCCGAGAAAGCGGTTTCGATGGACATTCTCGTCGATCCGCGCAGTATTGCTGCAAAAACAGGAGGGGCGGATGGATATCGGGGGCAAGACGGCGCTGGTGACGGGAGGCACCGACGGGATCGGTCTGTGGACCGCGCGATTGCTCAAGGCCAAGGACGCCACCGTCATCATTTGCGGACGCAACGAGGAAAGGCTCGCGGCAGCACGCGGCGAAGGGCTAGAGGCGATCAAGGCCGACCTGTCCTCGGCCGAGGGCTGCAGGGCGCTGGTGACGGCGCTGGGCGATCGCCCGATCGACATCCTCGTCAACAATGCCGGCGCATCCGAAGTATCCGACATCGCCACGGGCGTCGATCTCGACTCGGTCGATCGCACCTTCTTCCTCAACATGCATGCGCCGGTGCACCTGATCCTGATGCTTCTCGACGGGCTGCGCGCACGACCCGAGGCGACCATCGTCAACGTGACATCGGGGCTGGCGATCGCCCCGCGTGGCGACGGTCCCTTTTATTGCGCGACCAAGGCGGGCCTGAGGAGCTTCACCCAGGCGCTGCGCTATCAGATGCGCAACAGCAGGGTGACCGTGATCGAGGCGCTGCCCCCGCTGGTCGACACCGCGATGACCGCGGGGCGCGGCGGCAACAAGATGAGCGCGCAGGAATGCGGACAGGCGATCGTCACCGCGATCGCGCGCGGGCAGGAAGAAGTCTGCATCGGCCAGACCAAGGTGCTGAAGCTCATCCACTCGATGTCACCCGCACTCGCGCGCAGGATCATGCTGCGGTTCTGACCCCCCGCGTCCGGCTCGCGGACGTCAGGCTTTTATCGCCCGCTCCTCCGGATTTCACCCGATGGCGCGCCCTGGCCGCTTACGTAAGGATGCTCGCCGCCCCTGACGCAGCGCACATCGTCGCTGTTCAGTGCACGCGTCTTTCGTTTCCGCCGAGGAGAGCATCATGGTCGATACGTCCGAGCCGCGCACCGTACTTCCGATTCCGGACAAGTCCCGCACGGGCCTCGTCACTTACGATGCCAAGGATCCGGACACGAAATACCCTCCGATCAGGCAGCTACGCCCGCCCAAGGGCGCGCCGAACGTGCTGGTCATCCTGATCGATGATGTCGGTTACGGGGCTTCCAGCGCCTTTGGCGGCCCGTGCCAGACGCCCACGGGGGAACGGCTCGCAAAGAGCGGGCTGAGATATCGCCGCTTCCATACGACGGCTTTGTGCTCGCCGACGCGCCAGGCGCTGCTCACCGGCCGCAACCATCATTCGGTCGGCATGGGGGGAATTACCGAGATTGCGACGGGCGCACCCGGATATTGCTCGGTGCTGCGCAACACCGCGGCGCCGCTCGCCAAGACGCTCAAGCTCAACGGCTACTCCACCGCGCAGTTCGGCAAGTGCCACGAGGTGCCCGTCTGGCAGACGAGCCCCGTCGGGCCGTTCGACCAGTGGCCGACGGGCGGCGGGGGATTCGAGCATTTCTACGGCTTCATCGGTGGCGAGGCGCACCAATGGTATCCCTCGCTCTACGAGGGCACGACCCCGATCGAGGTGGAGAAGACCCCCGAGGAGGGCTATCACTTCATGGAGGACATGACCGACAGGGCGATCGACTGGATCGGCCAGCAAAAGGCGCTCGCCGCCGACAAGCCCTTCTTCATCTACTTCGCGCCCGGGGCGACGCACGCCCCGCATCATGTGCCCAAGGAATGGGCGGACAAATATGCGGGCAAGTTCGACGCGGGCTGGGATAAGCTCCGCGAGGAAACCTTTGAACGGCAGAAGAAGCTGGGCGTGATCCCGTCGGATGCCGAACTGACCAGGCGCCACAAGGAAATCCCGGCCTGGGACGAGATGCCCGAGGATCTGAAGCCCGTGCTCCGCCGGCAGATGGAGGTCTATGCGGGCTTCTTCGAATATACCGACCATCATATCGGGCGGCTGATCGACACGCTGGAAAAGCTCAATATCCTCGACGACACGCTGATCTACTACATTCTTGGCGACAATGGCGCATCGGCGGAAGGGACGCTCAACGGCACCTATAACGAGATGATCAACTTCAATGGCATGGCCGCGCTGGAGACTCCCGAATTCCTCATGGAACGGCTCGACAAGCTTGGTGGACCCGAATCCTACAACCATTATGCCGTCGGCTGGGCACACGCGATGAACACGCCCTACCAATGGACCAAACAGGTCGCCTCGCATTTCGGAGGGACTCGCAACGGCACGGTCGTCCACTGGCCCGGCGGGATCAAGGAGAAGGGCGGAATCCGCGACCAGTTTCACCATGTGATCGACATCGCACCGACGATCCTGGAGGCGGCGGGATTGCCCGAGCCGATGTCGGTTGATGGCGTGCAACAGTCCCCGATCGAGGGCGTCAGCATGCTCTACTCGTTCAACGACGCGAAGGCGCCCGATCAGCACGAAACGCAGTATTTCGAGATGTTCGGCAATCGCGGCATCTATCACAAGGGCTGGACCGCGGTGACGCGCCACAAGACGCCATGGATTCTCGTCGGTGAAACCGTCCCGGCGTTCGACGATGACGTCTGGGAGCTCTACGACACCAGCAAGGACTGGAGCCAGGCCAACGACCTGTCGAAGAAGATGCCCGAGAAACTGCATGAACTTCAGCGCCTCTGGCTGCTCGAAGCGATGCGCTACAATGTCCTGCCGCTCGACGACGATGTTGCCCGGCGGCTCAATTCTGACCTCGCGGGTCGCCCCGTCCTGATCAAGGGTGAGCGGCAGATCCTGTTTGGCAGCATGGGCAGGCTGTCCGAGAATTCGGTCCTGAACGTCAAGAACAAGTCACACGCGGTGACCGCGGAGCTCGAAATCCCCCCCTCTGGCGCCGAGGGCGTGATCGTCGTGCAGGGCGGCAATATCGGCGGCTGGGCGCTTTACGCGAAGGGCGGCAAGCTCAAATACTGCTACAATCTGCTGGGCGTGAAGTATTTCTACGCCGAGGCCGACAGCACGCTTCCCGAGGGCAAGCATCAGATCCGCATGGAGTTCGCCTATGACGGGGGCGGGCTCGCCAAGGGTGGCGACGTCACCCTCTATGTCGACGGCAAAAAGGTCGGCGCGGGCCGTGTCGACGCCACCGCGCCGATGGTGTTCTCGGCTGATGACGGGCTCGATGTCGGCAGGGACACCGGCGCTCCGGTGGCCGAGGACTATGGCCCCCATGGCAATGCCTTCACCGGCAAGGTGCTGGGCGTCGAAATCGCGCTCAACAAGGCTGCCGAGGAAGCGGACCATCTGGTCGAGCCCGAGGAGGCGCTCCGCGTCGCGATGGCGCGGCAATAGCGCGCGGCAGGAGGGCGCACGCCACGGAGCGGCGCCCTCCTGGCACGGCAAAGGCCACCCATGTCGCAAGGATATGGCCACGGAGAACGCCCATGAATGCGCGAACCACACGCCGCCTTATTTGCAGCCTCTCCGGTCTGGCCGCGATTCTCTCGTTCGCGGGTGGCGCCTCCGCCGCGGCCGCCGCAGATACTGTAGGCGCAGCCGAAACGAACGCGCCAGGGGCGGCGGGGGCGTCAACCCAGCCGCCGGCCGAAGCAGCGGCGCCTGCCAGTGCAAAACCTTCCGGCACGTCATGGGAGTTTTCCGTTACGCCCTATTTCTGGACGAGCGGGCTGGACGGAGATGTCGGCGTGTTTCCGGCACTCCAGCCCGTCGACGTCGACATGTCGTTCGGCGACATATGGGACAATCTCAAATTTGCCGGAATGGTCATGCTTCAGGCAAGGAAGGACCGGTTCGTCGCCCTGGCCGATATCGAGTACATCCACCTCGGCACCGCCAAGGATATCGGCATTCGTGATCCCGAGTTCGTCGCGGCCGACCTCGACGTCGAAACCTTCAGTGGGACCATCGCCGGCGGCTATCGAGCGGTCGATCGGGGAGCGATGTCCTTTGACATCCTGGGCGGGGCACGCATCACCGCAAGCGACACGCGCCTCGAGCTGGCGGGCCCGAACCGCACGATCGTGGGCGACAGTTCGAAGACCTGGGTGGACCCGGTCGTGGGAGCGCGGTTCAACGCCCCGCTCGGCGAGAAATGGGCGCTCGCCCTCTATGGCGACATCGGCGGCTTCGGTGTCAGCTCGGACCTGACCTGGCAGCTGCTCGGCACGATCCAGTATCAGCTGGGACAAAGCTGGTGGCTGTCCGCGGGGTGGCGGCAATATGCGATCGATTACGAGAATGACGGCTTCATCTACGACGTCTCCATGGGCGGGCCGATTGTCGGGGTCAGTTACCGTTTCTGATGCCCGACAGAATAGCCGGATCAACGCCGGCGCGGCCTCGGGCCGGTGCCATGCGACTGCATCACAAGTGAAAAAGGGGCAGCTATGCTAAGTCAACTGGGCCTGCTGGATCCGATACTGAATCTGCTTCCGTTGTGGCTGGTCGCCATCCTCATCATCGTGGCATGCCTGCTGGCGCGCGAATTGGGGTCGTACATCTATCGACGGATGGCCGCGCGGAGGCCCAAGGACGCCGCGGAGGAGCATTCGGACGCTGAATCGCATATCATCGGAGCGATCTTCGGTCTGCTCGCCTTCGTTGTCGGCCTTACCTTCTCGATCGCGCTCGACCGCTATGACGCGCGCCGCGGATGGGTGGCGGAGGAGGCCAATGCGATCAGCACCACCTGGCTGCGCGCCAGCCTGTTCGACGAGCCGTACAAGTCGCGGCTCCAGTCGACGCTTCGCGAATATGCACGCGGCCGTATCGCACCCGGGGGTCTGTGGGATGAACGCATGGATGCGCAGCTGCAGCGCAGTCTCGCGCTCCGGAAACGGCTTTGGGACGAGACGCACGCCGCCGTGTATCCGGTACGCGAGACCGAGCTGGCTTCCTATTTCGTCGACGCCATGAACGAGACGCTCAATGTCGGTACGCGCCGCCAGCTTGCCGGGCGCGCGCATGTTCCCACGCGCATTCTCGATGTGCTGCTCGTGTATCTGCTCGTGTCCTCGGCGGTCCTCGGCTATCTTCTGAAGGGCCGGAAAGGCGGCAGGCGGCAGGCTTCTGCCGTGCTGCTCATATTGTTCACGATCGTGATCACCGTGATCCTCGATCTCGACCGGCCGCAAGCCGGTACGATCAGGGTGCCGCAGACCGCACTGGAGGATCTGGTCGCGACGCTTGATGCAGATGCTGCGCGGAAAGCCTCCGAAGTGCCGCCCCCCGAGCGGCGGTAGTGGCCGATGAGCCCGCAGATGAATTTGGGAAAGTCCGCATTGCCGGCTATCTTGGCGCGCAGTTCAGGGAGGATTCGCCATGAAGCTCATGATCGTTCCCGTCATCGCCGCCCTCGCGCTTGCCAACCCCGTCACCGCGAGCGCGCAGGGCGTGCCGCCGACGATCCAGGCGGCGCTGGCAGACAAGGACCGCCCGGCGGCCGACAAGGCGCGCGATGCGGCGCGCCATCCGGGCGAGATACTCGCCTTCGCGGACATCAAGCCGGGCGACAAGGTTGCCGATTTCCTGATGGGCGGCGGCTATTGGACGCGCATCCTCGCCAAGGCAGTTGGCGAAAAGGGCCATGTCTATGGCTATCAGGCGAAGCAGTTCATCGACTTTCGTCCCGCCTATGCCGAGGAGCAGAAGGCCGCGGTGGCGGGCTATGCCAATGTCACGCCGAGCAACGATTCACTCGCGAGCTTCAGCTTCCCCGAGCCGCTCGACGCGGTGGTGACCGTCCAGAACTGGCACGACCTTCACCTGTCCTATGCCCCTCCCGGCTTCGCCGAGAGCGTCGCCAGGCGACTCCATGCCGCGCTAAAGCCGGGCGGTGTGCTGCTCGTGATCGATCACGTCGCCACGACCGACCCGGAGTTCAAGGTGCCCGACAAACTCCACCGCATCGACCCCGCCGCGGTACGCGCCGAAATCGAGAAGGCCGGCTTCAAGTTCGACGGCGAACTCGATCTGCTGCGCAACCCGGCTGACCCGCACACCGCAAACGTCTTCGATCCCGCGATCAAGGGCAAGACCGACCAGTTCGTCTATCGCTTCCGCAAGCCGGGGTGAGGGCGAAAGCGGACGGAAACCAGAGCAAAGGTCATCGCGCTCCGCTTCATCCCGGTTTACTTGCCGTCGGGAATGGTAAGCACCGTGTCGGCATCGTCGACAACGAAAACCGCAAGGACCTTGGCGGACTGAGTGTCGCTGGCGTTTGCGCTCACCCCATGATGGTCGCCGGGCAGTTCCGTCCAGTTCTCGCCGGTGCGATATGTCTTGACCGGGCCGTTATTGAGCTGGCAGCGGACCTCGCCCTCCAGGACGGTTGCGTAGATGATCGCCGACTTGGCGTGCCTGTGGGATGGCGAATAGCCGCCGGGCCCATATTCCACGAGCACGCCCTTCATGCTTTTCCCCGGCACGCCGGGCAAAGCGTGCTGGTAGACCTGCGTCACCTTGGCGTTTTTGGCGCCAGGGAGTTGCGTGGCCGGCTCTTGCGTGGCGTCATGCGCCTTGGCGTGCGCCGGGACCAGCAGCGCGACGAGCGTAGCTGCGCCTAATACTGTCTTCATTGATTTCTCCTTCCGTTCAATCGGGAGCGTTCACTTCGCACGCTTGCGTTGTGTCCAATCGGAGAGCGTGATTTGATCAGACAAAGTGCCCGTCAGGGGCGTCGCATGGTATCGTCGATCCTGGACGATGGTCTAGCCTGATGCCTGCGCCGGCACGCCGATGATCTCCATCTCAGATGATGTGGATGGCTCCCGCTCCCGGCATCTAGGTGCCAAAGTGTGGAAGCTATCAAAGCGACCACGAGCCATGGGAGCC
>NZ_JBYSXE010000031.1:0-47363 GCF_058781925.1 Sphingobium sp. FW306-1B-F04DB
TATCTCTCCGCAGTGCGATTGCCTCGTATGACAATCGTCGCACCTCGAAATCCGCGTTTTTACACGTCCTCGGTCGCCAGCGGCCATTCCAAATCATCCACTCACGACGCCGCTGGAACCTCGCGTTAAATGAGCTATTGAATCGCCAACGCAATTTCACCCGGAGCTTCCCCATGATCCGCGCCACAGCCACGCTTGCCCTGCTCGCTTTCTTCACCGCCTGCTCGGCGAGCAACGGGTCGAGCGCGCAAACGACCGGCGCGGGCGGCAAGCCCTTCGAGGCGGCCGAGGTCGCGACCTTCAATGAGCCCTGGGCGATGGCCTTCCTGCCCAATGGCCGCCAGATGCTGATCACCGAGAAATCGGGCAAGCTCAAGCTCTACACCATCAGCGGCGCCGCGATCGACGTCACCGGCGTGCCCGCGGTCGCCTATGGCGGGCAGGGCGGGCTCGGGGATGTCGTGCTCCATCCCAAATTCGCGGAGAACGGGCTGGTATATCTGAGCTATGCCGAGCCGGGCGAGGGCGGCACGCGCGGCGCGGTGGTGGCGCGCGCCCGGCTGGTAACCGACGCGGTCAACGCGAAGCTCGAAGGGCTCCAGGTGATCTGGCGCCAGTCGCCCAAGGTGACCGGAGAGGGCCATTATGGCCACCGCATCGCCTTTGCGCCCGACGGCCATCTCTTCATCTCCTCGGGCGAGCGGCAGAAATTCGACCCCGCGCAGGACATGAAGGGCAATCTCGGCAAGGTGCTCCGCCTCAACGACGATGGCAGCGTCCCCGCCGACAATCCCTTCGCGTCCGAGGGAGGCGTGACCGCGCAGATCTGGTCGCTCGGCCACCGCAATCCGCTCGGCCTCGCCTTCGACGGCAAGGGGCAGCTCTGGGACCTCGAAATGGGCCCCAAGGGCGGCGACGAGCTCAACCTCGTCAAGCCGCGTGCCAACTATGGCTATCCCATCGTCTCCAATGGCGACCATTATGACGGCAAGCCGATCCCCGACCACGACACGCGCCCCGAATTTGCCGCGCCCGCGGTCTGGTGGACGCCGGTGATCTCGCCCTCCAGCCTGATCTTCTACTCGGGCGACCAGTTCCCTCAGTGGAAGGGCAGCGCGCTCGCGGGCGGGCTTTCCTCTGAGGCGCTCGTCCGTATCAGCTTCGACGGCGAAAAGGCGAAGGAGGCCGAGCGCTTCGAAATGGGCAACCGCATCCGCGCCGTGGCACAGGGGCCCGACGGCGCGGTGTGGCTGCTCGAGAATGGCGAAGGCGGACGGCTATTGAAGCTCACGCCGCGACGCTGAGCTGCGCCTCCCACGGATGGTCGGGGTAATAGCGCGTCATCATCCGGTCGACATAGGCAACGAGGTTGGGATAGCCCAGTGCCAGATCGCGCAACGGCGTGTCGAAGAAAGGCGTGAGGATGCCCGCAAGCACCGCAAAGCCGACCGCGTCGACGCTCGTCGGGTGATCCGCCATCAGGTAACGCTTGGCCCCGAGCAGCGTCGACAGCGCGGCGATCGAGCGCGCCCCGAGCCAGGTGATCTCGTTGGGCGCGTGCCGGGCGATCCCGACCGCGTGGAGATTGGTATCGACCGCCTCGAGCATCCGCTCGCGACATAGCGTGGCATCCTCTTCGGGGAGGAAGTCGAACCAGTGTGCCGGCCCCTTCTCGAAATTCTCGGGGATCATGAAACGGCCCCACGCCGCCACCCAGCCGAGCTGGTTCTCGATCATCCGCTCGATCGCCCAGGCCTGCGCGCGCTCGGCGACATTGAGCCCGACATCGAGGTCGATCCCGTGCCGCGCCTCGAGCCATTCGCGGATGAAGGTCGAATCGGCGACGACCGTGCCGCCATCGTCGATGAAGGGGATCTGCCCCTTGGGCGAATCGTCGGGGAGCGCCGCGCGCTTTTCATAGGCCAGCCCCGCCATGAGCAGCTGCACCTCGGTCTTGGTCACATAGGGGCTCGTCTGGGGAAGCCCGAAACTCTCGCCGCAACCGTACAGAATGATCATTGCGTGTCTCCCTCATCGCATTGAGGGCTGGTTATACTGACACTATGCTGCCAACATGGTGTCAGCAGCATGGCGGTAGCAATGAACGCAATGAGACGCGCCGAACGCCTTTTCCAGATCGTGCAGATCCTGCGCCGTGCGCGCGGGCCCGTCACCGCCGACAGCATCGCGGTCGAGCTCGAGACCTCCAAGCGCAGCGTCTATCGCGACATCGCCGCGCTGATCGGCCAGCGCGTACCCGTACGCGGAGAGGCGGGGATCGGCTATGTCCTCGAACGCGGCTTCGACCTGCCGCCGCTGATGCTGACATCCGACGAGGTCGAGGCGGCGGTGCTCGGCGCACAATGGGTGGCGCGGCGCGGCGACCCCGCGCTCGCACGCGCGGCGCGCGACCTTGTCGCGAAGATCGAGGCGATCGTCCCCGAGACGCTGCGTCCGCATATCGACGATCCCGCGCTGCGCGTGTCGCCGCTCTGGGACGAGCCCACCGACATGATCGACATGGCGGCGGTGCGCGCCCATATCCATGCGGGGCGCAAGATCGCGCTCGACTATCGCGATGTCGAGGGGCGCGCGACCTCGCGCGTGATCTGGCCCGTCACCATCGGCTATCGCGACACCTCGCGCACGATCATCGGCTGGTGCGAACTGCGCCATGACTTCCGCAGCTTCCGCGCCGACCGCGTCATCGGCGCCGAATTCCTCGACGAGCGCTATCCCGAGCGCCCGACGATCCTGCGCGCCAAATGGCGCCGCAAGCTCGAGGCCGAGATGCGCGCGTGCGAAGAGGGGGAGGCATCGGATCAGGCCCGTGGCAGCAACCACAGGCCTGCGCTCCACGCCGCGCGCAATTAGGCTGCCCGTGCTCCTGCGAAAGCAGGAGCCCATTCTTCCGCTACGCGATTGCTGGCGACATGGGCTCCGGGTCAAGCCCGGAGCACGGATCGGTCAGCGCCCCAGCTACTTCCCCGTCGCGCCGCCCTCGGGCTCGAGCAGGTCGAGCACCGCCGCGGTCATCGCGATCGTCCCCGTCGTCACCGAGGGTTCGGGCTCGATCCTGAACAGCGGCGAATGGTGCGAGGGCACTGGCGGGCCACCCGCCTTTTCGGCGTCGATCTCGGCCTGCGGCGTCCCGCCCACCGCGAAATAATAGCCGGGCACACCATATTGCTTCTCGACGAAATAGGCGAAGTCCTCGGCGCCCATCCCGTCCTGGACAAAGGGTTCGACGCCGTCCTTGCCCAGCGTCTCGACCATCACCGCGTTCAGTCGGCGCGCGAGCGGGCCGTCGTTGATCGTCGTCGGCGTCCCCTCGACATGCTTGACCTCGGGCAGCTTGTCCTCGGGCATGCCGTGCGTGCGCGCAACGCCCTTGGCGACGCGTTCGACCGCCGCGATCAGCTGCGCGCGCGTCTTCTCGTCATTGGCGCGCACCGTCACCTGCAGCCTGGCCTGGTCCGAGATGATGTTGGGACGCGTGCCCGCATGGAAGGATCCGACGGTGATCACCGCGGGTGACAGCGGCATCACCTCGCGGCTGACGATCGACTGGAGCGCGACGACGATCTGCGACCCGATATAGACGGGGTCCTTGCCCATATGCGGCGAGGCGCCGTGCGCGCCCACGCCATGGACGAGGATCTCGAGACTGTCCGCCGACGAATACTGGATGCCCTCGGCCGCCGAGACCTTGCCCGTGGGCATCCCCGCGGCGACGTGGAAGGCGAGCGCATAGTCGGGCTTGGGAAAGCGCGTATAGATGCCGTCGGCGATCATCGCCTTGGCGCCCGACACGGGCTCCTCGGCGGGCTGCGCGACGAAGATGACGGTGCCCTTCCACTTGTTCTTCATCGCGGCGAGGCGGCGCGCGGTGCCGACCAGCGCGGTGATGTGGACGTCGTGCCCGCACGCGTGCATCACGGGCACTTCCTCGCCCGCCAGATTGACCTGCCTCGCCTTCGACGCATTGGCGAGTCCCGATTTCTCCTCGACGGGCAGCCCGTCCATGTCGGCGCGGATCATCACCACGGGGCCGTCGCCATTCTTCATCACCGCGACCACGCCCGTCTTGCCGACGCCCTCGGTCACCGTCGCGCCGGTCTTGCGCAGTTCGGCGGCGATGCGCGCTGCGGTCTTGGTCTCGAGGAAGCCGAGCTCGGGATTACGGTGGAAATAGTCGAACAGGGGCCCGAGAGTCGTCTTGTAGTCCGCCTCGACCGCGGGAGCGTAATCGGGTTGGGCGTAGGCGGGCGCGGCAATGCAGGCAGCGGCAAGCAACAGATGACGAAGGCGCATTCATGTCTCCCCTGAGCGATTTGGGAAGACTTTAAACGCGAGCGCCACCGCGTCCAGTCCCGGCTGGGCGTAGGCGCTGCGGAACCGCGCTACCCTTCTCCCGGACTTGATCCGGGATCCAGGAACACGGGCGGTGCAGTTCTGACGAGACGCCTTGTTTTCGCGAGATCCCCGACATGGCGCGCCGAAGGGCAATCCAGTCTGCGCCGGGCCTCCTCGGGATCGCTTCGCCTCCGGCTCGCAATGACGACGAGGAATTGGCGGCTTTTTTGTCAGGCGCAGTCGCCGGTGCGCTTGCCCGTCGTCTTCGCCTTCATCGTCATCGCCGCATCGGGCATTTGCGGGTTGGCGATCTTCATCTCGGTCGCCACCTGGTAGAGGCTGGCCGAATAGGTGCCCGCCATCGTGATCTCCGAGCTGCCGCCCTGCGGCCCGCCCGTGCAGCTCAGCAGCGCGTCGATCTTGCCGCCCGCCATCGAGAAGCGCTTGTAGCTGCAATCGCCCTCGCCCTGCTTTTTGAACATCGCCTCGGCGTTCTGGTCCGCCTCTTCCTTGCTCATGCAGTGGCTGGTTGTGTTTTTCCGCCCCGTCATCTGCTTCGCCATCTCGGGGGGCATGCCCGGCATGTCGGCCTCGACGATCTCGACTGTCGTCTCCCATTGCCCCGCCATCAGCTTGGCGGCCTTGGCCATCTCGTCCTTCATCGCGGACGGGTCCTTCGCCTTTTCCTCGGGGGACTTGCTACACGCGGCGAGTACCAGAAATGTCAGCAGTGCAACGCGCTTCATCTTCATTCCCTTCACGCATGGGGTGGATGGCCTTACGTTGCGGCCGCGCGAAGCATCACCCATATCGGGACAATATGGCAATCCAAATCCGCACCACGCTCGACGAGCCCGAGACGGGGCAGAGTTTCGTCCCCCACCGCCCCGAGCGCCCGCCCAAGGCCGAGGGCGGCAAGGCGTTCAGGATCGTCTCCGACTATGAACCCGCGGGCGACCAGCCCACCGCGATCGCCGAGCTCGTCGAACAGGCCGCGGCGGGCGAGCGCGACCAGGTGCTGCTCGGCGTCACCGGCTCGGGCAAGACCTTCACCATGGCCAAGGTCGTCGAGGCGCTCCAGCGCCCCGCGCTCGTCCTCGCCCCCAACAAGATTCTCGCCGCCCAGCTTTACGGCGAGTTCAAGAACTTCTTCCCCGACAACGCGGTCGAATATTTCGTCAGCTATTACGATTATTACCAGCCCGAAGCCTATGTCCCCCGCTCCGACACGTACATCGAGAAGGAAAGCTCGGTGAACGAGGCGATCGACCGGATGCGCCACTCGGCGACGCGCGCGCTGCTCGAGCGCGACGACGTGCTGATCGTAGCCTCGGTCTCGTGCCTCTACGGCATCGGCTCGGTCGAGACCTATTCGGCGATGATCTTCGACCTGAAGAAGGGCCAGACCGTCGACCAGCGCGAGATCATCCGCAAGCTCGTCGCGCTGCAATACAAGCGCAACGACGCCGCCTTTGTCCGCGGCAATTTCCGCGTGCGCGGGGATAGTTTGGAGCTCTTCCCCTCGCACTATGAGGACACCGCCTGGCGCATCGCCTTCTTCGGCGACGAGATCGAGGAGATCACCGAGTTCGATCCGCTGACGGGCAAGAAGGTCGCGACGCTCGACTATGTCCGCGTCTATGCGAACAGCCACTACGTCACCCCCGGCCCCACGCTCAAACAGGCGATGGAGGGGATCCGCCACGAGCTCACCGAACGCCTCAAGGAGCTCGTCGCGGAGGGCCGCCTGCTCGAGGCCCAGCGCCTCGAACAGCGCACCAATTTCGATCTCGAGATGATCGCCGCCACCGGCTCCTGCGCGGGCATCGAGAATTACAGCCGCTTCCTCACCGGCCGCCTCCCCGGCGAGCCGCCGCCGACTTTGTTCGAATATCTCCCCGAAAACGCCTTGCTCTTTGTCGACGAGAGCCATGTCACCATCGGCCAGATCAACGGCATGTCGCGCGGCGACCACAGGCGCAAGCTCACGCTCGCCGAGTACGGCTTCCGCCTGCCCAGCGCGATCGACAACCGTCCGCTGCGGTTCAACGAATGGGAGGCGATGCGTCCCCAGACCACCTATGTCTCGGCGACCCCGGGCTCATGGGAGATGGAGCAGACCGGCGGCGTGTTCAGCGAACAGGTCATCCGCCCCACCGGCCTGATCGACCCGCCGGTCACCATCCGCCCGATCGAGGATCAGGTCGACGACCTCATCAACGAATGCCGCGAAACGACCAAGGCGGGCTACCGCACGCTCGTCACCACGCTCACCAAGCGCATGGCCGAGGACCTCACCGAGTACATGCACGAGGCGGGGATCAAGGTCCGCTACATGCACTCGGACGTCGAGACGCTCGAGCGCATCGAGCTGATCCGCGACCTCAGGCTCGGCGTCTATGACGTGCTCGTCGGCATCAACCTGCTGCGCGAGGGGCTCGACATTCCGGAGTGCGGCCTCGTCGCGATCCTCGACGCTGACAAGGAAGGCTTCCTGCGCTCCGAAACCTCGCTGATCCAGACCATCGGCCGCGCCGCGCGCAACGTCGACGGCCGCGTGATCCTCTATGCCGACCGCGTCACCGGCAGCATGGAGCGCGCGATGCGTGAGACCGATCGCCGCCGCGAAAAGCAGCTCGCCTTCAACGCCGAGCACGGCATCACCCCGCAGACCGTGCGCAAGAACATCGGCGACATCATCGCGCACGTGGCCAGCAAGGATCAGGTCACCGTCGAGATCGGCGACGACAAGCCGCACATGGTCGGCCACAACCTGCGCGCGTACATCGAGGAGCTGGAAGGCAAGATGCGCAAGGCCGCCGCCGACCTCGAATTCGAGGAAGCCGGAAGGCTACGCGACGAGATCCGCGCATTGGAGCGCGAAGAGCTGGGCCTGCCCGACACCGAGCACAAGGCCCCGACAATGGGCCGCAGTAACGAGGGCAAACCGGGGACGCGCAAGACGCGCTACGGCAAGACGCAGCGGAAGTTTGGGAGGTAGGGAGCACCTGCGGCATTGCCAAGCCAACGGGATTGGTATAGCAGTGTGCTATACTTATCGTCCTTAGGACGAAATTGCGCGCCCTGCTCCAGCAGGAAAGCCGAAACCGCAATCGCCGTCAGGACATTTACGATATAGCCTCGCTGCTGGCGAAGTTCACACTTGATGACGAAGAGAAGGTGGGCCTCCTCGCACTGCTCCAAGAAAAATGCAGCGCACGCAAAATTGAACCCAACATTGAATCATTATCCCAGCCCGAAGTCAGGGAGCGCGCGCGCAAGGAATGGGATACGCTCGCTCTAGAGGTCGGCGATCTTCCCGAATTTGATGAGTGCTTCTTTTCCGTTGATTCGCTTTATAGGTCACTGCCCTGGACGTAACGGCCCAACCATATGGCAGATATAGGAAGCCGAACTCGGACGGTTTGCGCAAACTTATCCTGCTAGGAATGTCGCCGCGCGTGTCCGCGCGCGCCCTACCGACTTACCCCGATTATAAGCCCCCTTCGATTGCGATAGGATAGCCCCGCACGTTGCGGCCGGGAGTCGCATCCCCGAAATCGCAACGCCTCCGCCGGCCGCCCCGGCATCCCGGCACGCATGATGCGGGCGACCGGTTCCTTCGAAAAAGGAGCCCGGGAATGAACGCGACCGTCAGCCCCCAGCCTGGTCTCTCCTTTGCCGGCATGGATGCCGTCGAGATCAAGGTCACCATCCGCCCCGATCAGGAGCTGCGCGCCGAACGCGCGATGCAGTCGATGAGGACAACGCCGATATCCGCCTGATCTGGTATTACGACACCCTCGAACTGTTCAGCACCGTCCCGCCTAAATTCCGCTAACCCCCAGTATCCGCAACGCCGCCTCGCGCCACAGCGGGGTGTTCCACAGCAGGTGGATGGGCACCGCCAACGTCAGGCACGATATCAGGTAGATCAGCCAGGCCTTGTGGACCCGGCGGAGGCGGTAGAGGTCCCAGAAGAACATCGGCGCGAGCAGCACCAGCGGCCAGAGGTCGACGGTCAAGGGGCTGTCGGGCAGCGTGGTCGGCAGCCAGCTGATGCGGTCGGTCGCGGCGGGGATCGCGGTCGCGGTGCCGAGGATCATCAGCCGCTTGTGCAAGCCCGCGTCGCGGCGCCGCGCCCAGAGCGCCAGCGCGATCAGAGCCGCGAACAATATGCCGACCCTGATCTGGATCATCATGAGGTTGACGACGAATCCGTAAAAGATGGGCTTGAGCCCCGCCGCCACCTCCGGCGGGCCGTGGAGGACCGCATAGGCGATCGGGAGCGCCGTGGTCGGCACGAGGAAGAAACCGACCGTCACCAGCGCGGGGGCGAGTATGAAGGACGCGATGCCGAGCTGGGTGTGCCACGCGCGCCGGTTGGTCGCCATCAGCACCGTCTGCGTCAGTAGCAGCAGGATCCAGCTGCCCATCAGCACCGCATGGGCATGCAGCAGCACGGGAAAGGGCGGTCTCAGCCCCGCGCGGACCGCCTCGATCTTGCCGATCGAAGCGGGAACGAAGCCGAGCAGCACGACGCCCAAGAACAGCGCGGCCGTGAACACATAGATCCAGCGATCGATCAGGTCCGCAAGACCCGCTGTACGCACATTACCGGTATCGGAATCCGCAAGCGTCGCCATGACATCCCCCACAAGATGCGGCCAGTGCGCGGTTTCGTATCACATAAGCCGGGCCGCCAAAAGCGGTTCGTGACGCCTCCGGTACGAACCGCCAGAAAGCCCTGTCCTACACACCGCCGATCTGTCACGCTTTCGCGGCCATTCCGGCTCATTGAAGCGTTGAGACCGTCGTCACCGCCATGGATCGGCCAACGCGATCCATCGCGACAAATGCGCGTGTAAGTTTTTCCTCATACGCGTGAGTTTTGTGAAGTTCGGCGCGGTGTGAAGTTTGCCTGGCCGGGTTCGAGCGCAAGCCGCGGGAGGCGCGCGGGGCGGGCGGCGCGTAAGAGCATCGTGCGGAAAAGTGGGAACCGGCTTTCCGCAGCAACGATGCGACAACGAATAGCTGAAGGCATGACAATGAACATTGCCGCTATCGATTGGGCCGCAAAGGCCGCCGAGCTCGACACCCATGGCTGCGCGCTGCTGCCCGACCTGCTTGATGAAGCCGCCTGCGCCGAAATGCGCGCGCTGTGGGACGCGCGCGAGCGCTTCCGCTCGGAGGTCAACATGGCGCGCCACGGTTATGGCCGCGGGGCCTATCGCTACTTCGCCTACCCGCTGCCCGACCCCGTTGCAGGGCTGCGCGCGGCGCTCTATCCGCCGCTTGCCACCATCGCCAATCGCTGGGCCGCGATCCTCGGGACGGGCGTGGAGTACCCCGAGGCACACCCCGCCTTCATCGAGCGCTGCCGCGCCGCAGGACAGGTGCGCCCGACGCCGCTCATCCTGCGCTACGGCGCGTGCGACTGGAACGCGCTCCATCAGGACCTCTATGGCGAGCATGTCTTCCCGCTGCAGGTCGCGATCCTGCTCTCGCGCCCGCAGGCGGACTTCACCGGCGGCGAGTTCGTGCTGACCGAACAACGCCCGCGCATGCAGTCGCGCCCCGAGGTCGTGCCCTTGGTGCAGGGCGACGCGGTGGTCTTTCCTGTGCGCGAACGCCCCGTGCAGGGCAGCCGCGGCTGGCACCGCGTCCAGATGCGGCATGGGGTGAGCCGGTTGCGCTCGGGCGAGCGCTTCACCCTCGGCATCATCTTCCACGATGCGACATAGGGCTTGGCGCGGGGCAATGGAGTTCAGTGCTCCTGCGAAAGCAGGAGCCCATGTGTCCGACGGCACGATTGCTTCCAGCATGGGTTCCGGGTCAAGCCCGGAGCACGACAGGGATCGGGCGCCTCAACCCTCCGCGATCAGGCTGGTCTTCTTCGTATCGGGCAGCATCGCGAACGCGACCGTCGCGATCGTCAATATGCCCGTCACATACCAGTAGAAGGCGCTTTCGACCCCCGCGTCCTTGAACCACAGTGCGACATATTCGGCGCTGCCCCCGAACAGCGCATTGCCCACCGCATAGGGAAGCGCGACGCCCAATGTACGGATATGCGGCGGGAACAGCTCGGCCTTCACCAGCCCGCTGATCGAGGTATAGGCAGAGAGGATCATCAGCAGGGCGAGAATGGCCGCAAAGGCCGTGACCGGCGACGCTGCGCTTGCAATCAGCGAATAGCCCGGCACCGTCGCGAGCATGCCGCCCATACCGAACGACAGCAGCATCGGCTTGCGCCCGAAGCGGTCGGAAAGATGCCCGAAAAAGGGCTGGGCGCACATGTAGACGAACAGCGCCGCGGTCATCACCTGCGTCGCCGCCTGCCGGTCGAACCCGCTCGTGTTGACGAGGAACTTCTGCATGTATGTGGTGTAGGCATAGAAGGCGAGGCTGCCCCCCGCGGTGATCGCGGTGACCAGCGCGAACTCGCGCGGATGTTCGCGGAGCAGGCGAAGCGCGCCCGAACGCATCCGCTCCTCCTGGCTCATCGCCTCGAACGACGCGGTCTCGGCGAGCTTGCGGCGGAGCACATAGACGAGGAGCGCGAGCACCGCGCCTATCGCAAAGGGGATGCGCCAGCCCCACGCCTCGAGATCGGCTTCGCTCATGGTTGCCTGGAGGATGAGCACGACGCCAAGCGCCGCAAGCTGGCCGCCGACCAGCGTCACATATTGGAAGCTCGCCCAGAATCCGCGATTCTGGCGCGTCGCCATCTCCGACAGATAGGTCGCGCTCGCGCCATATTCGCCGCCGACGCTCAGACCCTGCATCATCCGCGCAACCACGAGGATCACGGGCGCGAGCCACCCCGCCTGTGCGTGCGTCGGCGCGACCGCGATCAGCAGCGAGCCCGCGCACATCAGCCCGACCGAGAGCGCCAGCCCCGCCTTGCGCCCGTGGCGGTCGCCATAGATGCCCATGATCCACGCGCCGATCGGCCGCATGAGGAAGCCCACCGCGAAGATAGCCGCCGCGTTCAGCAGCTGCGCGGTGGGATCGCCCCTGGGGAAGAAGACCGGTGCGAAATAGATGGTGAGCGCCGCATAGGCATAGAAATCATACCATTCGACGAGGTTGCCCGCCGATCCGCCGACGATCGACTTCAGGCGCTTCGCGTCGATCGACATGCATTCCCCCCTCCGCTTTGGTGGGCCTTATGCGGCAGCCCCACGCGACCGGCAAGCGCAGCGCCGCGACGGGCGCGGCTTGTACGGCGGACGATCATCCCTATGCTTGCGCCCGATTTCTGGCTGTTGATGAGGGTGAGGATGCGTCGTTCGGTGCTGGTTCCGGTCCTGGGGCTCATGGTCCTGCCCGCGGCGTGCGTCGCACCCAAGGCCCCGCCGCCTCCGCCCGCTGCGGTGGTCGCACCGCCTCCGCCCCCGCCGCCGGCACCGCTGCCAAACGACTGGCGCGACTGGCCCGTCACCGCGGGCGACTGGAGCTACGGCGCCGGGGGCAGCACGTCCTCGGCCGCCTTTGGCCGCATCGGCGCCCAGCCCGAGCTGACCGTCAGCTGTGACCGCACCGCGCGCCGCATCACGATCGCGCGCGCCGGCACGATCGCACCCGGCGGCAGCGCGCGGATGACGCTGCGTTCGACCGAAGGCGTGCAGAGCTATGCCGCCGCCGATATCGGCGGCACACCGCCGCGGCTGGGCGCGAGCCTTGCCGCGTCCGATCCCTTCCTGGAAAAGCTCGCCTTCAGCCGTGGGCGCGTGCTCGTCCAGCTCGACGGGGCACAAGATATGGTAGTCCCCAGCTGGGCCGAATTTGCGCGCGTTGTCGAGGATTGCCGCGGCTGAGGCCGCTTTGGGCACGAGCCGTTGATGATTGCCCGAAAAAAATAAATATACAAGTCTTGTGTCGCGACTCAGCTTGATTCACACATGAGTCGTGCCCAAAAGCACGAGAGCTTCAACTAGCGAAAGGAGGTGATCCGATGTCTCATGGTTCAGCAATGAGGTCGGTTCAGTCCGTTCGGGAGGCGCGCCGCTGACAGGCCCGCCTGATCATCCGATCAGGCAGTTGTCGAGCGCGACCATGGTCTCCCGGGCTGGAACTTCCGGCCGCTGACCATGTCAAGGGGTTGCCGGGCCGTCAGGCCCGGCAGCCTCTTTTCATATCCGGAGTTTGGCTCTTGCCTGCCTGTCTCCGCGCTCGAGCAGTTCCTCGCGCACGCGGAAGGCGTGGATCGCGACACGCGTCTCGATCAGGAACAGGATCAGTCCCGCCACGAACAGCAGCATCGCGAGGATGAAGGCGATCGCGATGATGTTGCCGATCTTGAGGTGCGCGAGCTCGCCCACGAACAGCACCGCGACCACCAGCGAGATCGCGATCGCGCTCGAGACGATCAGGAAGATCGCCGCGTTGACGAGCTTCATCCGCCGGTCGAGGATCCGCAGTTCCCAGACATGGCGCTCATGTTCGGGGCCCGTGCTCTGCGGATAGAGGATCTCGAGCTGGCGCGATCGATCGATCACGCGCGAGAGCCTTGAGGCGAGCAGGTTGAGGATCGCGCCGATCCCCGCGAGCAGGAAGACAGGCGCCACGGAGAGTTGGATCGCCTGGGCGATGGTGGTGACGGCGGGGGTCGCTTCCATGCGCCTGAAATGGCGCGGCGGCGGGGCACCGGTCAAGGGGGATGCCACGTCGCGTGATGCCACCGCTTGCGCATGGCCGCGCACATAGTAGAAGCCCGGGGATGGACAGCATTCTCATCCGCGGCGGCAAGCGCCTTTCGGGCAAACTCCCCATTTCGGGCGCGAAGAATTCGGCGCTGACGTTGATGCCCTGCGCGCTCCTCACCGACGAGCCGCTGACGCTCAGGAACCTGCCGCGCCTCGCCGATGTCGACGGCTTCGGCCACCTCCTCAACCAGCTTGGCGTGTCGACGATGGTCGAGGGCGCGCGGCCGGAGGATTTCGGCCGCGTCATGACGATGCGCGCGGGGCGCGTCACTTCCACCGTCGCGCCCTATGACATCGTCCGAAAGATGCGCGCCTCGATCCTCGTGCTCGGTCCGCTGCTCGCACGCGCGGGCGAGGCAACGGTCTCGCTGCCCGGCGGCTGCGCAATCGGCAACCGCCCGATCGACCTGCACCTGAAGGCCCTGGAGGCAATGGGCGCCGAGATCGAGCTCGCCGCGGGCTATGTGAAGGCGACAGCGCCCGGCGGCCGCATTTCGGGCGGCAATTTCACCTTCCCCGTTGTTTCGGTGGGCGCGACCGAGAATGCGGTGATGGCCGCGGTCCTGGCCAAAGGCACGACGCAGCTCGAGAACGCAGCGCGCGAGCCCGAGATCGTCGACCTGTGCAACTGCCTCGTCGCGATGGGCGCGCGGATCGATGGCATCGGCCATGAAACGCTGGTGATCGAGGGCGTCGAACGTCTCCACGGCGCGACCTACCAGGTCATGCCCGACCGCATCGAGGCGGGCAGCTACGCCTGCGCCGCCGCGATAACGGGAGGCTCGGTCGAGCTGGTCGGCGCGCGCGCAAGCGACATGGGTGCGACGCTCGCGGCATTGCGCCAGGCCGGGGTCACCATCGAGGAGAAGCGCAATTCGATCCGCGTCGAGGCCAATGAGAAGCTGCGTCCGCTGACGCTGTCGACCGCGCCCTATCCGGGCTTCGCCACCGACATGCAGGCGCAGTTCATGGCGATGCTGGCGATGGCCGACGGCGCCAGCCTGCTCACCGAGACGATCTTCGAGAACCGCTACATGCACGTCCCCGAACTCGCGCGCATGGGCGCCGATATCGAGGTGCGCGGGCGCGCGGCGGTGGTACGCGGGGTCAACAAACTCAACGGCGCGCCCGTGATGGCAACCGACCTGCGCGCCTCGATGAGCCTGATCATCGCGGGCCTTGCGGCCGAGGGCGAGACGCAGGTCAGCCGCGTCTATCACCTCGATCGCGGCTATGAACGGCTGGAGGAAAAGCTCCAGGCGGTGGGCGCAGACATCGAGCGCGTCAGCGCCGGTTGATCCGAACATGCCCCGGACGGGTGCCGGGGCATGTTGTCATGATGCTCAGCGTTCGCTGTCGAGATGCGCGAGCTGCGCATCCGAATAGCGCCCGCCCGCCGCGGCACCCTTGGGCACCGCGGCCTCGATCGCGGCGAGGTCATCGGCATCCAGCGCGGTATCGAGCGCGCCGAGCGCCTCGCTAAGCCGCTCGCGGCGGCGTGCGCCGACCAGCGGAACGATGTCCTTGCCCTGCGCGATGACCCAGGCGATCGCGACCTGGGCGACGCTCGCGCCCTTCGCCGCCGCAATCCCCCGCAGCGCGTCGACCAGCGCGAGATTGTGGTCGAGGCTCTCGCCCTGGAAGCGTGGGCTTGCGGCGCGGAAATCCGCCTCGCCGGCGCGCGCCTTCGACCAGTGGCCGCTGATGAGACCGCGCGAGAGTACGCCATAGGCCGTGATCCCGATGCCGAGTTCGCGGCACGTTTGCAGGATGCGATCCTCGATCCCGCGCGAGATCAGCGAATATTCGATCTGGAGGTCGCTGATCGGATGGACCGCATGCGCGCGGCGGATCGTCTCGGCGCTCATCTCGGACAGCCCGATATGGCGGACATGGCCGGCCTTCACCAGTTCGGCGATCGCGCCGATCGTGTCCTCGATCGGCACATCGGGATCGAGCCGCGAGGGGCGGTAGATGTCGATATGATCGACGCCGAGCCGCTTGAGCGAATAGGCGATGAAGTTCTTCACTGCCTTGGGGCGGGCGTCATAGCCCAGCCAGTTGCCGTCGGGTCCGCGCATGGCGCCGAACTTGACGCTGAGCAGAAGCTTGTCGCGGGGCAGCGTCTTCAACGCCTCGCCGATCAGCATCTCGTTATGGCCCATGCCATAGAAGTCGCCGGTGTCGAGCAGGGTGATACCCGCCTCGACCGCGGCGGCGATCGTCGCAAGGCTCTCCGCACGGTCGGCATGGCCATACATGTCGGACATGCCCATGCAGCCAAGCCCGATGCGCGAAGCCTGGGGGCCGGTCTTTCCGAGTTGAAGCTGTTCCATCGTCTGTCTCCTTGGGGGTGGGGTGCTCACGATATGCGCCTCTCTGTAGATTCGAATAGGCCGTAGTATTGCTAATGAACTGTTCGTAATATCGAACAATGAGCCCCGAACTTTCCGATCTCGCGCTCTTTGCGGCTATCGCGCGCCATCGCAGCTTTCGCCGCGCCGCCGCCGCGCTACGCCTGTCGCCCTCGCGCCTGTCCGAGCGATTGCGCGATCTCGAGGAGCGGCTGGGCGTACGGCTGCTCAACCGCACCACGCGCAGCGTCAGCCCCACCGAGGCGGGCATTGCGCTGCTCGAAGGGCTCGAGCCCGCGCTTGACCAGATCGAGCAGACATTGGCACGGCTGGGCGACCGGTCCGATACTCCCGGGGGGACGCTGCGGATCAACGCCCCCGGATCGATCGCCGAACTCGTGCTCGCGCCGCGGCTAGGCGCCTTCCTCGCGGCTTACCCGCGCGTCCGGCTCGAACTCGTCGTCGAGGACAGCTTTGTCGACATCGTCGCGGGGGGCTTCGATGCGGGCGCGCGCTATGACGAAAGTCTGGCCAAGGACATGATCGCCGTGCCGATCGGTCCGCCGCAGCGTTATGCGTTCGTAGCCGCGCCCGGGCTGCTCGCGCGGTGGGGCACTCCGACTCACCCGTCCGAGCTGGTCGACGCGCCCGCGATCCAGCATCGCTTTCCAAGCGGCGCCATCATCGAGTGGGAGTTCGAGCGCAGCGACGAACGCTTCGTCATCCGTCCAAGCCGGCCGACGACGTGCGGCAATGCGCATGTCGAGGTTGCACTGGCCTGCGACGGCGCGGGTTTCCTGATGACCTTCGCGGAGTGGACGCGCCCCGCGGTCGCGGCGGGGCGACTGGTAGAGCTGCTACCCGAATGGATGGCCGAATTCGCGGGCGCGCGGCTCTATTACAGTTCACGCCGGCAGATGCCTTCAGCGCTGCGCGCCTTCATCGATTTCATGCGCTGGCGCGGCTAGGCCGGCTCAGCACTCGACCACATTGACCGCGAGCCCGCCCAGCGCGGTCTCCTTGTAGCGTTCGGACATGTCGAGCCCGGTCTTGCGCATCGTCTCGATCACCTGGTCGAGGCTGACCCTGTGCGTCCCGTCGCCGAGCATCGCGAGCCGTGCGGCCTCGATCGCCTTGATCGACCCCACCGCATTGCGCTCGATGCACGGCACCTGGACCAGCCCGCCGACGGGATCGCAGGTCAGGCCCAGATTGTGCTCCATGCCGATCTCGGCCGCGTTCTCGATCTGTGCGGGCGTTGCCCCCAGCGCTGCGGCGAGCCCCGCCGCCGCCATCGAGCAGGCGACGCCGACCTCGCCCTGACAGCCAACTTCGGCGCCCGAGATCGATGCGTTTTCCTTGAACAGCGAGCCGACCGCGGCGGCGGTCAGCAGAAAATCCTCGACCCCGTTGCTGCACGCCTTGGGCGCGAAGCGCTCATAATAGCGCAGCACCGCGGGGATGATACCCGCAGCGCCATTGGTCGGCGCGGTCACGACCTTGCCGCCGCCGGCATTCTCCTCGTTGACCGCGAGTGCCCAGAGGTTGACCCAGTCGATCACCGTCAACGGATCGGCAAGCGCGCGCTCCTGCCGCTCGATCAGCGTCCGGTAGATTGTCGGCGCGCGGCGCTTGACCTTCAGCCCGCCGGGCAGGATGCCGCCCGAGGCGATGCCGCGGTCGGTGCACGCCGACATCGCATCGCGGATCGCCTTCAGTCGCGCCGACACATCCTCGGGCGCGAGCGCGCTTTCCTCATTCTCGCGCATCAGCTGCGCGAAGCTCTTGCCCGTGCGTTCGGCGATCGCGAGCAGTTCGTCGCCCGAACGGAAATTGTGCGGCACGTCCCAGCCGCCCTCGGCGGGCGCGTTCTGGCCGATCTGATCCTCATCGAGAATCGCGCCGCCGCCGATCGAATAATAGGTCCGCTGCGCGAGCGGCGCGCCGTCTTCGGCAAAGGCAGTGAAGGTCATCGCGTTGGAGTGAAAGGCCAACCGCTCGCGCTGGAGCAGGCGCAGATCGCGATCCTCGATGAAATCGATCTCGTGGGTGCCGCCAAGCGCCAGCCGGCCGGTCTCGCGGATGCGCGCCACCAGCGTGTCGGCGGCATCGGGATCGATCCCGGCGGGACGTTGCCCGGTCAGCCCGATCAGCACCGCACGGTCGCTGGCATGCCCCTTGCCCGTGAGCGCGAGCGATCCGAACAATGCGGCATCGACGCGCACGACGCGCGGCAGGGCGCCGCTATCCGCAAGGCGCTCGACAAAATCCGCGGCGGCGCTCATCGGCCCCATGGTGTGTGAACTTGAGGGACCGACTCCGATCTTGAACAGATCGAACGTGCTGGCGACCATTATATGTTCCAAATTCCTTTGGGGCCGGACGCGTCAACGCCCCGCCCAATGTGTCCCGTACCCCCCAAGATAGGGCCTCACCAGGCTCAACCCAAATGAAAGCCGCGACGCCGTCCTATTTCGCGAGCAGCGTCTGCTGCCAGAACATCAGCCCCGACCAGAACTGGTAATCGGCATTCTCTTTCTTGCCGAAGCCATGCCCCTCATTCTGGCCGAGCAGGTGCCACGCAGTTCCGCCCTTGGCACGCACGGCCTTGACGATCTGGTCGGCCTCGGATGCGGGCACGCGCGGGTCGTTGCCGCCCGTGACAACCATCAACGGGATGTTGAGCTCGCCCACGCGCGTCAGCGGCGAAATCTCCATCAGCTTGGCGCGCTGCTTCGCATCGCGTTCGTCGCCATATTCGACGCGGCGCAGGTCGCGGCGATAGCTCTGCGTATTTTCGAGGAAGGTGACGAAGTTGGAGATCGCGACGACGCAGTTCGCACCCTTCAGCTGCGCGCCGTAATGGATCGCCGAGGCATAGCACATATAGCCGCCATAGCTGCCGCCCGTCACCGCGATGCGCGCGGGATCGATCGCCGCATCCTTTTCGAGCACGCCGAGATAGGCGGCGATGTCCTTCACCGAATCCTCGCGCTTGAACGGACCGTTGTCGAGGCTGACGAAGCGCTTGCCGAAGCCCGTCGAGCCGCGGACATTGGGATAGAAGATCGCGACGCCCAGCTCGTTGAGCAGATAGTTGTTGCGGCCCTGGAAACCGGGACGCGACTGACCTTCGGGGCCGCCGTGGATATTGACGATCAGCGGTCGCTTGCCCGGAAATTTCTTCGCGTCGGGACGATAGAGGAAGCCCGAGACCGGCTCGCCATCAAAGCTCTTCACCTCGACGAATTCGGGCTCGACATTCACGTTGGGATCGAGCCCGCCCGTCTCGCTCTGCGTCCAGCGCGTCACCGCCAGGGTCCGGGGGTCGATCGCATAGGCGTCCGCCGGGCTCTTCGCCGATGAGAGGGTAAGGCCGATCGTGCCCCAGGGGGCGATCTCGATGCCGCCGATCACGCCCAGCGGCAGTGCATCGACATTGCGCACCGCGCCGGTCTTTGGATCGAGCAGCTTGAGGCGGCTCGCGCCCGCCTCGTTGGTTACATAGGCGATCGCGCTGCCGTCATCGGCGATATCGAAGCTGTCCACGTCCCATTTGGCGTCCTTGCTGACCACGGTGAATCGGCCGCTTTTCACGTCGATGGTGCCGAGCCGCTGAAAGTCCGAGCCCTCGTCCGAGGTCACCCACAGCGTGCCGTCGGGCGCGAATTCGGCGGCGCCATAGGCGATGCTCTTCTTGTGATCGCCGATTGGGGCCATCTTGCCCGTAGCGAGGTCGAGCAGGTGCAGGTTCGACTTGGTGACCGAGACATATTCGAACACCACCGCCTTCTTGCCGTCGGGCGCGAAATCCGCGATCTGCCAGCCGCCGCCCTTGACCTCGGCCACCATCCGGTTGCTCCCAGGGTTGCGCGGATCGACGACGTAAAGGTCGCTGTCGGTGCCGTTGCGGCGGGTGGAGCTATAGCCGACCCACTGGCCGTCCTTGCTCCAGGCGCCCATCTCGTTGCGGCTCTTGCCGTCGGTGACCAGCGCCAGCTTGCCGTCCTTGAGCGTGTAGAGCTGGAAGAACTCGTCGCCGCCCTTATCCTTGCGGATGAGCAGCACATCGCCCTTGGGCGACCAGCGTCCGCCGACGGGCTCGGCCTCGAAGCTGATCTGCGTACGCGCGGCGAGCGGTGATTTTACGACATGGAGCTGCGCGGTGTTGGCGAAGCGTGTCGTGATCAGCATCGACCGGTCGGCCGGGTTCCAGCCCGCAAAGCCCGCGGTGCGGAATTCCATATAGGGCCGCGTCTCGGCCACGATCGCATCGGGGATCGCGGGCACGCCATCGGCGACGAGCGCGGCGGGCTTTTCGGCGTCGGCCCAGGCGGGGGAAAGCGGCAGCAGCGCGGCGCCGATCAGCAGCATGAAACGCATCGACTTCTCCGTAATATTATTTCTTATGCTTTACGGAGGGGGCGCATTCGAGGCAACAGCGTCATATGGCGTTCAATACGACCATGCCCTTCGTTTTGCTCGACGATGCCCGCGCATCGGGCGCGGCGCCCGCACGTCTCTACAGCGCGCCCGTCGACACCATCACCGCGCAGGGCGCGGGCAGCGTGCGTGCGGCGCTGGAAAAGATCGAAGCCGCCCAGACGCGCGGACTGCACGCCGTCGGCTTCCTGTCATACGAGCTTGGCCATGCGCTCGAACCGCGGCTACGCGCGCTCCAGCATCCCGGCGGCGAGCTGCCGCTGCTCTGGTTCGGGCTGTTCGAGCGCTTCCAGACCTTCGCGCCCGAAGCCGTACCCTCGCTGCTCCCCGATCCCGCGGGCGCCTGGACGGCGGCGCCGCGGCCGCTGATCACACGCGGCGTCTATGAGGTCGCGCTGGCGCGCGTTCAGAACTATATCGCGGCGGGCGATATCTATCAGGCCAATCTGACCTTTCAGGCCGAGGTCAAGACGCTCGGCCATCCGCTCGCCATCTATGCGCGGCTGCGGCGGACCGCGCGCGCGGGCTATGGCGGGGTGGTCTTCACCGGGCATGACTGGCTGCTCTCGCTGTCGCCCGAGCTGTTCTTCGCCCTGAAGGGTGGACGCCTCACCACGCGGCCGATGAAGGGCACCGCAACGCGCGGCACCACCCCCGAGGATGATGCCGCCGCTATCCGCCAGCTGCGCGAGGATCCCAAGCAGCGCGCCGAGAATCTGATGATCGTCGACCTGCTCCGGAACGATCTCTCGCGCGTCGCGGTCGCGGGATCGGTGCAGGTGCCCGATCTGTTCAAGGTCGAGACCTATCCCACCGTCCACCAGATGACCTCCACCGTCACCGCCGACCTGATGCCCGGAAAAAGTGCGGTCGACGTGCTCCGCACGATCTTTCCGTGCGGCTCGATCACCGGTGCGCCCAAGATCCGCGCGATGGAGGTCATCGCCGAGGTCGAGGCGGGCCCCCGCCACGCCTATACTGGCGCGATCGGGAGGCTTGATCCGGGCGGCGATGCCGCGTTCAATGTCGCCATCCGCACGCTCCATCTAAAAGAGGGAGAGGGGCGCGCGGTGATGGGGCTGGGCTCGGGGATCGTGGCGGATTCGCGCAGCGCCGACGAATGGCATGAATGCCTGGCGAAGGGGGAGTTTGTGAGGGGGGCGGACAGAACATTCGACCTTGTCGAGACGATGGGCTTCGATCCGTCTGACGGCGTTCAGTATCTCGATCGCCATCTCGTGCGGCTGCGCGCGAGCGCCGAAGCCTTTGGATTCGCCTATAACCACCATGCCGTGCGCAACGAACTGCAGGCCGCGACCTTCCGGCTGCGCGCGCCCGCGCGCGTCCGGCTGATGCTCTCGCGCAGCGGCGCGCTCGCGGTCGAGATCCGCGCGGTGCCCGCGGCGCCGCAGGGCGCAGCCTCGGTCGCGGTCGTACCACTGCCCGTGCATCCCGGTGATTTCCGGCTGCGTCACAAGACGAGCGACCGGCGCTTTCACGAACTCGCGCGCCGTGCCGCGGGCAGCTTCGAGGTGGTTTTCCAGGATCCCGCGGGCTTTCTCACCGAAGGCAGCTTCACCAGCCTGTTCGTCGAACGCGCGGGCACGCTGCTGACGCCGCCGCTGTCGCGCGGCCTGCTGCCCGGCGTGCTGCGCGGCGCGCTGATCGACGAAGGGCGCGCGGTCGAGGCCGACCTGACCCCCGCCGATCTCGCCGGCGGCTTCTATATCGGCAACGCGCTGCGCGGCCTCATCCCCGCGCGGCTCGCAAGCCAGCCTGCGGGCGGCTGAATAGAAATTCTTGCGCGCCCGCCCGTTGCGGCGCGGCACCCCGGCGCCTAAGGACGCAGCCGTCCACCCCGAGGAGCCACCGAAAATGTCCCAGCCTTCCGCCGCGCTCGGCCGCATCCAGCCCTCTGCCACGCTGGTGATGACCAGCCGCGTGCTCGAGCTGAAACGCGCCGGCGTCGACGTGATCGGGCTGAGCGCCGGCGAACCCGATTTCGATACCCCCGATTTCGTCAAGGATGCCGCGATCGAGGCGATCCGCAAGGGGCAGACCAAATACACCAATGTCGATGGCACCGCCGAACTCAAGGACGCGATCGCGGCCAAGTTCAGGCGCGACAACGGCCTCGACTACGCACCCGCGCAGATCAGCGTCAATGTCGGCGGCAAGCATACGCTGTTCAACGCGCTGGTCGCGAGCGTCGATCCGGGCGACGAAGTGATCATCCCCGCGCCCTATTGGGTCAGCTATCCCGACATCGTCAATTTCGCGGGCGGCACGCCGGTCTTCATCAAGGCCGGCGCCGAGCAGAGCTACAAGATCACCCCCGCGCAGCTTGAGGCGGCGATCACGCCCAGCACCAGGTGGCTGATCCTCAACTCGCCGTCCAACCCCTCGGGCGCCGCCTATACGCGCGCCGAGCTCGAAGCGCTCGCCGACGTGCTGCGCCATCACCCGCATGTGCTGGTCATGGCCGACGACATGTACGAGCACATCGTCTATGACGATTTCGAATTCACCACGATCGCGCAGGTCGCCCCCGACCTCTACGAGCGCACGCTCACGGTCAACGGCTGCTCCAAGGCCTATGCCATGACGGGCTGGCGCATCGGCTTTGCGGGCGGGCCCCAATGGCTGATCAAGGCGATGGCCAAGCTCCAGTCGCAGTCGACCTCCAACCCCTGCTCGATCGCGCAGGCCGCGGCCACCGCGGCGCTCAATGGCGACCAGAGCTTCCTTCAGGAGCGCAACATCGCGTTCAAGGAACGCCGCGACCTCGTCATCTCGATGCTCAACCAGATAGAGGGCGTGCATTGCCCGACCCCCGAAGGCGCCTTCTACGTCTATCCCGACGTATCGGGCCTGATCGACAAGAAGACACCCTCGGGGCAGTTGATCGAAAATGATGCGGTGTTGATCGATTATTTCCTTGATCATGCGCGGGTTGCGGCCGTACAGGGCGCAGCCTTCGGGCTCGAGCCCGCCTTCCGCGTCAGCTATGCGACCTCGGAAAGCGTGCTCACCGAAGCATGTTCGCGCATCCAGCAAGCCTGTGCGGCGCTGAGCTGACGAGATCGGGCCCCGCCCGACGTTTTGGAAGACTGTGATCCTGTTCACTGCGGCGTCAGTTATGCCGTGGCATTCAGGCGCGGTAACGATTCGTAACAGTGTGGCGGGTTACAGGACGCGCCGAAGGAAGATGATGATGATGCAGATGCTCAAGTCCGATCTGTTCCAGCGTTTCGCCGGCGGGTTCGTGGTGGGTGCGATCGCGATCGTCGCCGTGCAGCCCCATGCCTTTCTCGACGCGATCAGGGTTGCGGCCGGCATCGCCTGATTTTTTCTGACCGCGCGCGCAACCGCGTGCGGCCGCCGTCCGTATCTGCGATGATGCAAGCAGCAAGGACGATACAATGCGCCTTTCAAGAGCCGCCATACCACTTTCAGCTCTGACCCTAGCACTCGCGACCTTCCTCTGGCCGCGCGTGATGATCGCCCCCGCCAGCGCCGAGCGGGCGATCCCTGTGCCCAGGGCGACGATGGACGTAACGGGTGCCAAAGGCCCGCAAACCGCGATCCTCGCGGGCGGATGCTTCTGGACCATGGAGGCGATGTTCGAACATGTGAAGGGCGTGAAGAGCGTCACCTCGGGCTATGCCGGCGGCACCGCCGAAACCGCCAATTACCCCGCAGTCTCCAGCGAGCGCACCGCGCATGCCGAGGCGATCCGCATCAGCTATGATCCCGCACAGGTCAGCTATGCGACGCTGCTGCGCATCTATTTCTCGGTGGCGCACGACCCCACCCAGCTCAACCGGCAGGGCCCCGACCGCGGCCCCAGCTATCGCTCGGCGATCTTCCCCGTCGGCGCCGATCAGGCGCGCGTCGCACGCGCCTATATTGCGCAGCTCAGCGCCGCGCGTGCCTTTCCGCGCCCGATCGTGACGAAGATCGAGAGCGGCCGCTTCTATCCCGCCGAGGCCTGGCACCAGGACTTCATGAAGCGGAACCCGGACCATCCGTACATCGTGCGCTGGGACAGGCCCAGGCTCGCCGCGTTGCGCGCGGGCTATCCGTCGTTGACGCGCTGAGCTCAGGCAGCGAGCGGGAAGCGCAACAGCCGATCCTCGAGCGGCACCAGCGCCTCGGCGCCGTCGCCGACCGCGCGCAATATTTCGGGGTGCGTCGCATCGAGCCCGCCTGTCAACGCGCCGAACGCAGGCAGGATTAGCTTGGTGCCCGTCGCGACAAAACAGCGCCGTGCTACGCTGAGCCCGCGCACGCGCACGCGCAGCTTGGGATGGAAATGACCCGAAAGCTCGGGACGCGGGTCATCGGCAATCGCCTCGTGGCGCAGGACGAGCCCGTCGATCACCGTCTCCTCGACGGTCTCGCCGCCCAGCGCGGCATCGATCGCGGGGTCGTGATTGCCCGTCACCCAGGTCCAGCGCGTCGCGCGGGTCAGGCGTCCAAGCAGGTCGCGCGCCTCGCTGTTGAGGCGTGCGCCGCCCTCCGCATCGTGGAAACTGTCACCCAGGCACCAGACCTCGCGCGCATCGGTGGCGGCAACCAGCCGGGCCAGATCGGCAAGCGTCGCAAGCGAATCGTAAGGGGGCAGCATCTGCCCGCGTGCCGCGAACCAGCTCGCCTTCTCGAAATGCAGGTCGGCGACGAGCAACGCGCGGCGCGCGCGCCAGAACAGCGCGCCCTGCGGCAGCGCGGCCAGCTCATGTCCTGCGAACGAAAAGGGAACCATGCGCCCCGTGTAGCGCGCGCCATGTCGCGCGCACAAGCATTTCACTACTGCTCTTCGTCGGTATCGCGGTCGCCATGGTCAGGGCGCAGCCGGTGGAACAGCGGTTCGGAGACGAGCAGCAGCATGGCGAGCGCGGTCCCGATCGCCAGCAGTTTGTACTGGCCGAGCCCCGCAACGATCCCGACCGCGGCGGCGACCCATAGATTGGCCGCGGTAGTGACATTGTGGACGTCGTTGCGCCGCACGAAGATCAGCCCCGCGGCGATGAAGCCGATCGCCTGCGCCACGCCCTGGATCACGCGCAGCGGATCGGTCTTGTTGGTCTCGTCGAGCGCGTGCAGCTGGTCATAGAGCAGCAGGGAGCATACCATCACCATCGCCGAGCTGAGCGACACCAGGGCATTGGTGCGTATCCCGGCATCGATGCCGCGCAACTCGCGGTCGAGCCCGAGCAGCGCACCGACGAGCGTCGCCAGCCCCAGGCGCAGCGACAATTCGGTCCAGCTGTCGGCAATGAGCATCAGGAGCCGTGTCGGCCCTGTGCGCGCATCGCCATCATGATCGCGTCGTCGCGCCTGCCCCCCTCGGGCAGCAGGAAGCGGATCTTGCGATTGGCGAAGTCGACCGAGACGCGATCGAACGCCCTCAACGCGTTCATCCCCAGCATGAGCGCGGGCTTGCGCGTCAGCTCGAGCTTCTCGAACGGATGCACCTCGGCGAACGCGATCGGCAGGTTGCGCAGCGTCACGCCGCCGATCTTGATGCTGGAGACGAACATATATTCGGCCATCATCGTCTCGCCCGTCACGCTGATCAGCTCGACCATCCTGGGCGGCCCGCTCAACGACCGCCCCATCAGCTTGCGCTTCAATGCCATGTTGCCGACCGAGATCTGCGATCCGGTGTCGACGATGACGTTGACGATATGGCCGTTGGCCTCGGCATTGGTCAGGATGAGCTGGCCGAAGCGGCTTTTCGCGGTGACGACGATCTCGTCGGGGTCGCGCCGCTCCATCGGCGTGTCCGAAGGCACGATCGTCATCGTCTGCTGCCTGAAGTCGAGCAGCACGCGATTCTTCCTGAGGCTGTCGATCCCCAGCATCCCCACCGCACCCAGATCCGCGCGCGCCAGCGCGGGCGCGCGGACATCGTGCACCTTGTCGCGATTGACGCCCAGCGAGGGGATGATCACCGTCGCGACATCGTCCTCCCCCGTCATCGAATGCAGCCGCGCGGTCGGTCCCGCGGCGAGCCCCAGTTCGCCCGCCAGCTCGCGCGAGATCACGGTCCGCTCGGCGCCGGTGTCGACGACGAAATGATACGGGCCGCTGTCGCCGATGCGGACGGGTACGGTCATGCGGTCGACGCGGTCGGCGCCCATCGTGACGGTTTCTCCGGTTCCCGTCTGGACGGCGGGCGTGGCGGGGGGCTCCGCAGCGGCGTCGGCCGCGAACCAGGCCGCGCCGAGCATCAGCGGCGTGAGCAACAGGACATTGCGCATCTTGCACCCTCTCCACAGGGCCGTTTGCGCAAGGTTATGCCTATCCCGCTGCGGCGGCAAGTTTTGCGCGAGCCCGCCGTCGGTGTTGGACGTCGCACAGGCCACCTTCGTCGATTTGTGCGGTGCCGGCCGGTCAGTCGACCCGCATCGCCTCCACCGCGAGCGCCTCGGCCTCCATCAGCAGCGCGTCGTCGACGGTGCCTTGCGCGACATGCTCGCGCCCGATCATGACGAGTACGGGCACCGCCATCGGCGTGACGCGGTCGAGCTCGACATGCACCATTGTGTCCGCGGCACGGTCGAGCAGGTCGGCGAGCCGCCCGACATCGGTCATCTTCGCGCGCGCATCGGCCCAGGCGGCCTTCAGCAGCAGATGGTCGGGCTCGTATTTCCTGAGCACGTCGTAGATCAGGTCGGTCGAAAAGGTCACCTGTCGCCCCGTCTTGCGCTTGCCCGGATGCTGGCGCTCGACGAGCCCGCCGATCACAGCCACCTCGCGAAAGGCGCGCTTCAGGAGGTGCGAACCCTGCACCCAGTCGACGAACTCGTCCTCGAGGATGTCCGGCGAGAACAGGCTTGCGGGGTCGGTTACGGGTTCGAGCGCAAACACGCCAAGCGCATAATCGTTGGCGACGAAGCCGATGGGCTTAAGTCCGCGGTTTTCCATCCGCCGCGTGATGAGCATGCCGAGCGACTGGTGCGCGTTCCACCCCTCGAAGCTGTAGGCGACCATGTAATGCCGCCCCTCGTGCGGGAAGGTCTCGACAAGCAGCTTGCCGGGTTCGGGCAGGCGCGAGCGCCAGTCCTGGACCGCCAGCCATTCGCGGACATCGTCGGGGAAGCG
The DNA here is from genome assembly GCF_058781925.1 of Sphingobium sp. FW306-1B-F04DB. NCBI lineage: Bacteria > Pseudomonadati > Pseudomonadota > Alphaproteobacteria > Sphingomonadales > Sphingobiaceae > Sphingobium > Sphingobium sp. FW306-1B-F04DB. Next base: position 26,975 of record NZ_JBYSXE010000031.1, read on the forward strand.
CGGCCATTGGTCGCGGTCGTGGATCAATGCCTGCACGCGTGCCGCGAGGTTGGTGGAGATCGGCATGCGCGCACCCATATAGCTCGGCACACGCGCGGGCCGCGCGGTCGCGCGGACGATCAGGTCGGTCTGGTCGATCTTCTCGACCTCTAGGCTGAGGCCCGAGAAGAAGAAGGTGTCTCCCGTCGAGAGCGAGGCCGCGAAATTCTCCTCGACCGTGCCCAGCTTGCGGCCGTTCCTGAAGCGCACGTCGAGCACGGGCGCGTCGACGATGATGCCCGCATTGAGCCGATATTGCTTGATGAAGTCGGGATGGGTAACGCGCCATTGGCCCTGCGGATCGCGCACCAGCCGGCGGAAGCGGTCATAGGCCTTGAGCGCATAACCGCCATTTTCGACGAAATGGAGGACGCGGCTGAAAGTCTCGGCGTCGAGCGCCGAATAGGGCATCGCCGCGCGCACCTCCTCGAGCATTGCGGCCTCTTCAAAGGGCGCCGCGCAGGCGCAGGCCATCAGATGCTGCGCGAGCACGTCGAGCGCGCCGCGGCGGAACACGTCCTCGTCGAGTTCGCCCGCCTCCACCGCATCCAGCGCGGCGCGCGCCTCGAGATATTCGAAGCGGTTGCCGGGGACGAGCACCGCCTCGCTCGGCTCGTCGAGCCGGTGATTGGCGCGGCCGATGCGCTGGAGCAGGCGCGACGAGCCCTTGGGCGCGCCCATCTGGATCACGCAGTCGACATCGCCCCAGTCGACGCCGAGATCGAGGCTTGCGGTCGCGATCAGTCCGCGCAGCCTGCCCTCGGCCATCGCCGCCTCGACCTTGCGCCGCGCCTCGCGGCTGAGCGAGCCGTGATGGATGCTGATCGGCAGCTTCATCTCGTTGACCTTCCACAGGTCCTGGAAGATCAGCTCGGCGAGCGCGCGCGTGTTGCAGAAGACGAGCGTCGTCCGGTGCGTCTCGATCTCGGCCATCACCTGCGGCGCGGCGTAGCGCCCCGAATGCCCCGACCAGGGCACGCGCCCCTCGGGCAGCAGGATCGCGATGTCGGGTTCGGCGCCCGGATCGCCGATCACCTTTTCGACCGCATCAATATCGCCATCGGGCGCCAGCCACGCCCGATAGCCGTCGGGATCGGCGACCGTCGCCGAAAGCGCGACGCGCCGCATGCCAGGTGCGATCGCCTGCAGCCGGGAGAGCGAAAGCGAGAGCAGGTCGCCGCGCTTCTGCGTCGCGAAGGCGTGCACCTCATCGATGACGACAGTCTTGAGCCCTTCGAACATCAGGAAGCTGTCGGGGTAGCTCAGCAACAGGCTCAGCGATTCGGGGGTGGTGAGCAGGATCTGCGGCGGCCGCACGCGCTGGCGCACCTTGCGCTCAGCGGGGGTGTCGCCGGTGCGCGTCTCGACGCGGATGTCGAGCCCCATCTCGGCGATCGGGGTCAGCAGGTTGCGCTGCACATCGACCGCGAGCGCCTTCAGGGGCGAGACATAGAGCGTGTGCAGCCCCTCGGCGGGCGCCTCGATGAGTTCGACCAGCGAGGGCAGGAAGCCCGCGAGCGTCTTTCCAGCGCCGGTGGGCGCGACGAGCATCGCATTGCGCCCCGCGCGCGCCGCATCGAGCATTTCCAGCTGGTGGCGGCGCGGTGCCCAGCCGCGCGCGGCGAACCACTCTGTCAGCGCGGGCGGCAGCGGCGTCATCGCGCACCACTATAAGCGTGCGCGCAAAAGACGATAGCGCGGCTTGTCCCTGATGCGCCGCGTGCTAGACAGGCGCGATGCTGACCGGTCGACTGATAACCCGCGCCATCCTGCTCGCCATCGCCGCGATGCTGCTCGGCGTTCTCGTCACGATCCTCTGGGTCGCCTTCTATTCGGCGGTCCTCGCGCCGGGCGAAGGGCTCGCCTTTTACGAGGACTATGCCACGCGCGCCGCACCGATGGTAAGCATCATCGCGGGCATTCCGATCCTGTTCGGTGCGGGCTGGCTCGCGGCAGGCGGGCTTGCGCAGGGGGAAGGGGCGCGCGCCGGCGCGCTGGTCGGCATCGCCTATACCGTGATCGATGCCGTGCTGCTGCTCGCGCTCGCTGGCGAGGCCGAGCTTCCCTGGGCGACGCTCGCCCTGTCCTATGGCAGCAAGATCGTCGCCGCGGCCGCGGGCGGTTGGCTGGCAACGCGCAGTTCGCTGGAAAATACCGGGGAACACTCCGATATAGGGTGATGTGACGCGGCTCGGCGCCTGGATCGAACCCCATGACGAGGGCATTTACCTGCCCGCGGCCGACCTCTGGATCGACCCTTCACGCCCCAGCCACCGCGCGCTCGTAACGCATGGTCATGCCGATCATGCGCGCGGCGGGCATGGTGCGGTCTGGGCCACGTCCGCCACGCTTGCGATCATGGAAGCACGCTATGGGCCCCAGCCCGGCCATGCCGTTGATTATGGCGAACGACTGTCGTTCGGTCCCGTCGACGTGACCTTCGTGCCCGCGGGCCATGTGCTCGGCTCCGCGCAGATCATCCTCGATCATGCGGGCGAGCGCGTCGTCGTCTCGGGCGATTACAAGCGCCGCGCGGACCCCACCTGCGCGCCTTTCGAGCCGGTGCCGTGCGACATCTTCATCACCGAGGCGACCTTCGGATTACCTGTTTTCCGCCATCCCGACACGCATGACGAGATCGACAAGCTGCTCGCCGCGCTCCACGCCAATCCCGACCGCTGCGTGCTCGTCGGCGCCTATGCGCTCGGCAAGGCGCAGCGCGTGATCGCCGAACTGCGCGCAATGGGTCATGCCGATCCGATCTACATCCACGGCGCGCTGCAGAAGCTGTGCGATCTCTATGCCGCCCACGGCGTCGAACTTGGCGAGCTGCGTCCCGCTACCGACGCGTCGAAGGACGAAATGCGCGGGAGCATCGTGATCGCGCCGCCCTCCGCGCTCAACGATCGCTGGAGCCGGCGGCTGCCCGATCCGATCACCGCGATGGCCTCGGGCTGGATGCGCGTCCGCCAGCGCGCGGTCCAGCAGGGCGTCGAGCTGCCGCTGATCCTCTCCGATCATGCCGACTGGGAAGAGCTGACCCGCACGCTGGTCGAGATCGGCCCGCGCGAGGTCTGGGTGACGCACGGCCGCGAGGACGCGCTCGTCCACTGGTGCCAGACGCACCAGATCAGGGCGCGCGCGCTCGACCTCGCGGGCTATGACGACGAGGACGACTAGGTCGCAGGCTCACGGAGTGAAGCGCAGCTGGCGACGACATTTACGGCCTTCTCCCTCGAGGGAGAAGGATACGGAGCCTTGCAGCGCGTGAGCGCGGCTAGGCGTAGTTGGATGAGGGGGTGCAGGTCCGAAAAACTGCACCAGACATTTGACTTTCTCCCCCTCACTCAGCTCCAACTAGGCGGCAGCGCCGCCAAGTCTGCGCAACCCTCTCCCTCAAAGGAGAGGGTAAGAGGCATGTCCGCATTTCACCCCAACGCTGTCACGACGCCAAAAAAAAGCCGCCCTGAAAGGACGGCTTGGAAAGTTTTTAGGAGAGGATGCCTGAAAGGCCTGCTCTATGTGCACTGCAGCATGATTTTGTGCAAGTGCGAATGACAACGATGGACATGCAAAAATTGCAACCGAGTCCGGCGCCGGATCGTGGCGCGGTCAGTGCCCCGCCTGCGGCCCGCGTTCGATCCCCGAGGCCGCGAGCTGCAAATCGATCTGGCCCATCAGCCGCTCGAGCCCGGCCTCGTCCTTCGCCTCGGCGCGTGCCACCAGCACGTCCTGCGTGTTCGACGCGCGCAGCAGCCACCAGCCATCGGGCGTGTTGACGCGCGCGCCATCAGTGTCGTTGACCTCGGCGCCATCGGCCTTGAGCCGTGCGAGCACCTCGTCGACCACCGCGAACTTGCGGCTCTCGTCGACCTGGAAACGCATCTCGGGCGTGTTGACCATGTCGGGCATCGCATCCTTGATCTCGGTCAGCGACTTGCCCGACTGACGCACCGCGCTCATCAGCCGCACCGCAGCATAGATCGCGTCGTCAAAGCCGTAATAGTCCCAGGCGAAGAAGATATGGCCGCTCATCTCGCCGCCCAGCGGCGAATCGACCTCCTTCATCTTGGCCTTGATCAGCGAATGGCCGGTCTTCCACATCAGCGGCTTGCCGCCGAGTTCGGCGACGCGGTCGTAGAGCGCCTGGCTGGTCTTCACATCGGCGATGATCGTGCCGCCGGGGACGGCTTTCAGCACCGGTTCGGCGAGAATGCCGAGCAGCTGATCGCCCCAGATCACGCGGCCCTCGCCGTCGATCGCGCCGATCCGGTCGCCGTCGCCATCGAAGGCCACACCGAAATCGAGCTTCTTCTCGGCGACGAGCGCCTTCAGGTGCGCGAGGTTCTTTTCCTCGGTGGGATCGGGATGATGGTTGGGGAAATTCGCGTCGACATCGGTGAAGAGCAGATGATGCTCACCCGGCAGCAGCTTGACGAGCTTCTCGATCACCGGGCCCGCGGCGCCGTTGCCCGCATCCCAGCCGATTTTGTAGGCGCCGCCGGCATAGCCCGCGAGCAGCCGCCCGACATAATCGTCCATGATGTCGGCGCTGGAGACCGTCCCGCTACCCTCCATCCAGTCGCCCGCGGCCGACATGCTGCCGACCTTCTGGATGTCCTCGCCGTAAAATGGCGCGTGCTGAAGCACCATTTTGAAGCCGTTATAATCGGCGGGATTGTGGCTGCCGGTTATCTGGATGCCGCCATCGACCTCGAGCACCGCTTCGGCATAGTAGAGCATCGGCGTGGGGCCAAGGCCGACGCGCACGACGTCGACTCCGCTCTCGGTCAGACCGTTGACCAGCGCCGTCTCGAGCATCGGTGAGGATTCGCGCCCGTCAAAGCCCACCGCGACGCGCGTGCCGCCCGCCTTGCGGACCAGCGAGCCGAAGCTGCGACCGATCGCATAGGCGTCGTTCTGGTGGAGGGTCTTTCCGACGATTCCGCGAATATCGTACTCGCGCAGCGTCGTCGGATCGAAAACATGGCTCATGAAAGGCTCCGTGGTTCAGTCGGTTTTGGTCGGTGCCTGAACGCGCGACTTCAACAACAGGTCACGCGCCGCATTAATTTTCCTCGCAAGTTCCTCACTGCCCCCCGCATCGGGATGGACGCGCGCGATGATCCGGCGATGCGCCGCGCGGATCGCGTCGGCATCGGCGCCTGGCTGGATGCCCAGCAGCATCCGCGCCTCGTCGATCGACATGCGTTCGCGCTCGGTCTTTCCGCGCCACCAGAAATAGAGGACGGCTGCGATCGCGACGAGGAGGAGGAGCTTTGCCATCAGGCCGCGTTGGCCGCGGTCTCGGGCAGCGCCAGCCCCGAGATCATCTCGCGCAGCTCCTGCCGCGCGGCGATATGACTGATGCCGAGTTCGCCGAGTTCCTGGAGGTCGAGCAGCGTCACGCCCTTGGGAAACAGCTCGCGATAGATCACGCGCTCCCCCAGGCCCGGAATGACGCGGAAGCCCACGCGCTTGGAAAGCTCGGCGAGCGCATCGCCGACGCGGCGCATGTTGCGTGCCTCGACATGCTGGAGGCGGTTCCTGAGCACCACCCAGTCGACGGTGCCGCCATCGGCCTTGGCGCGCGCCTTGCGTGCTTCCCAGACGGTCTCGGCATAGAAGCTCGGGCGCTTGACCTTGAAGGTTTCCGAATCGACCTGCCCGATCAGGTCGAGGTCGATGAAGCTGTCGTTGATCGGCGTGACCAGCGTGTCGGCCTTGCTCGCCGCCGCGCGCGCCAGCGGGTCGTCACGGCCCGGCGTGTCGATGACGAGGAATTCGACACCCCTTGTCAGCGTCTCCAGCTTGACCTCGAAGGTCTCGGGGCTTCCGTCGCTCACGACGTCGAATGCGGGAATGTCGAGGCCGAGCAGGTGGCGCTTCGCGGTCTCCTGTCGATTCTCGAGATAGCGCGCGAGCGTCTTCTGCCGCCCGTCGAGATCAAGCGCCGCCACGCGCCGCCCCGCCTTGGCCAGCCCGATCGCGGTATGGACGGCGCTGGTCGATTTACCGCTTCCGCCCTTTTCGTTCGCGAACACAATCAGATGAACGCCATTGACCGCCATGCAGAAATTCCGCCCCTTTTAAATGCAACCCTGCGCCCCAAGGCCCCTCCCCGGAAAGGCGGATATCCGCCTTCCGACAGGGAAAGTGCCTTGCTCCCATAATAGAGCCCATCTAATCCATTGCGGCGCTAGCGCCGCAATGGGAAGGGCTCTAAGAGCAGCCCTCCGGCAATATCGGAGGCAAAGCCAGCGTGCAAACGGTCCGTGATCTCGAGAGTCTCAGGGCGGCGATCGATGCGTTCAGGGCAGAGGGCCTGCGCGTCGCGCTGGTGCCCACCATGGGCGCGCTGCACGCGGGGCATATGGCGCTGATGGAGGCCGCCAAGACCAAGGCCGACCGCGTCGTCGCATCGATCTTCGTGAACCCGAAGCAGTTCGGCCCCAATGAGGATTTCGACGCCTATCCGCGCAAGGAAAATGCGGATGCCGCGATGCTCGAGGCGGCGGGCTGCGCGCTGCTCTGGCTCCCCCCGGTCGAGGTGATGTATCCCGAAGGCTTCTCAACCACGGTCTCGGTCTCGGGCGTCTCGGAATATCTCGACGGCGCCGCGCGCCCCGGCCATTTCGACGGCGTCGCGACCGTCGTCTCCAAGCTGTTCAATCAGGTCCGGCCCGATATCGCGCTGTTCGGCGAAAAGGATTATCAGCAGCTCGCGGTGATCCGCCGCATGGTCGCCGACCTCAATCTGGCCGTCGAGATCGAGGGCGTGCCGACGCAGCGCGAGGAGGACGGGCTCGCGCTCTCATCGCGCAACATCTATCTCTCACCTGAGGAACGCGAGGCCGCGCGCGCGCTGCCCCGCGCACTGGGCGAGGCGGCGCGCACGATCGCGGCGGGTGGCGACGTCGCCGAGGCGCTGACCAAGGCGAAGGGCATGCTTGCCAGGGCGGGCTTCGACCCGATCGACTATGTCGCGCTCCACGATGCCGATACGCTTGAGCCGCTGACGGTCTTTGATCGTCCTGCGCGCCTTCTCGCTGCCGCGCGAATCGGGCGCACGCGCCTGATCGACAATCTTGTCGTTGAGTAAGTCGTTGAAAAAATGGTTATCGTTGCCCTGAAAAACAGGGCTGATTTGCGTTAACCATTTTTTTAAGGCCTCTCCCCGAAGCTGCCGGCTGACCGAGGTGTCAAACGGGGGAATGGGGAATGGCACATAGTCTTAGTGCTGCGATCCTGCTGATGGAAAGCCGGCTCGCCGATGCAGCAAGGGGCGACTCGCGGGCCTGCTTCGATCTGGGCATCGCTTATTCATCGGGAACAAGCGGCGTCGAGGTCGATCTGATCCAGGCGCATAAATGGTTCAATCTCGCGGCGCTGAAGGGCAATGTCCGTGGCCAGGAATGCCGCGCCGAAATTGCGCACGAAATGAGCGGCTGGGAAATCGCCGAAGCGCAGCGTCAGGCACGTGCGTGGCTGATCGAAACCGGCCGCGCGGCCGCCTGACGATCGGGTTCAGCCGGTTCGCCTGAACGGACCCATCGCGGTCAGCGCCTCGATGTCGAACGCCACCGCCTGCCGCTCGCGTTCGAGGAAGTCGGCGACCGCGTCGCGAAAGCCCTTGTCCGCGATATAGTGCGCCGAGAAGGTGGGCATGGGTTCATAGCCGCGCGCGAGCTTGTGTTCGCCCTGCGCGCCCGCCTCAACCTTGCCCAGCCCGCGTGCGATCGCGGCGTCGATTGCCTGATAATAGCACAGCTCGAAATGGAGGAAGGGCACCTCCTCGATGCAGCCCCAATAGCGGCCATAGAGCGTGTCGGCACCGATGATGTTGAGCGCGCCCGCAATCGGCCGACCATCCCGGAGCGCGAGGATCAGCAGCACCTTGTCCGCCATGCGCTCGCCGAGCAGGCTGAAAAAGGCGCGCGTCAGATAGGGGCGCCCCCATTTGCGCGATCCCGTGTCCTGATAGAAATCCCAGAAGGCGTCCCAGTGGCGCTCCTCGATCGCGGCGCCCTGCAAATGAACGATCTCCAGACCCTCCACGGCCGCGGCGCGTTCCTTGCGGACCGCCTTGCGTTTGCGTGAGGCGAGCGCGCCGAGAAAGTCGTCGAACGTCGCATAGCCGCGGTTGATCCAGTGATATTGCGTGTCGGCGCGGATCAGCCAGCCCGCCGCCTCGAACAGCGGCAGCTGATCGGGCGCGATGAAGGTCGCGTGCGCCGAACTCAGTCCGTTCTGGCGCACCACCGTCTCGGCAGCGGCGAGCAGCTGCAGCGCGACCTCGTCGTCCTGCGTCAGTAGCCTTGGCCCCGGCACGGGCGAAAAGGGCACCGCGATCTGCAGCTTGGGATAATAGCGCCCGCCCGTGCGCTCATAGGCGTCGGCCCAGCCGTGATCGAAGACATATTCGCCCTGGCTGTGGCTCTTGGCATAGGCGGGCAGCACGCCCGCCATGCCGCCCGGCCGGTCGATCGCGATCGGCACGGGTTGCCAGCCGGTCTGTGCGGTCGCGCTGCCCGAATCCTCGAGCGCGCTCAGAAAGGCGTGGCTGACAAAGGGGTTGTCGGTGCCCGCACAGCGATCCCAGGCCGCGGCATCGAATGCCGCGACCCCGGACGCCATGCGCGCAACAATGTCGGCTTCGCTCATCGCGAGCCAATATAGGTTGGGTCAGGCCGGCTTCACAGCCACGATCGCGTCGACCTCGACCACCGCACCCAGCGGCAGCACGGGCACGCCCACCGCGCTGCGCGCGTGGCGGCCATTGTCCCCGAACAGCTTGACCATTAGCTCGGATGCGCCGTTGGCGACCTTGGGCTGGTCGGTGAAGCGCGCGTCGCTGTTGATGAACACACCCAGTTTCACGATCTTCTCCACGCGGTCGAGCGAGCCCAGCGCCTTCTCGATCTGCGCGACGAGCATCAGCGCGCAGTTCTGCGCCGCCTCATAGCCGTAATCGACATCGCGGTCCTCACCCAGCCGGCCGGTCATCAGCTGACCATCCTTGAAGGGGAGCTGGCCAGAGACATGGAGCAGCCCGCCCGCCTCGACTGCGGGGACATAGGCGGCGACGGGCGCGGCGGCGACGGGCAGCTTTAGGCCGAGTTCGGCAAGCGCGGCGGTGATGTTGCTCATTGGAGAGGCTCCGTTCTGGGGGAGGGAAATGTCAGGCGCGGGCTTGTAGCGCGAATTTTCCGGCGATCCACGTCGTTGCATCGCGCCAGTCGTCGATTCGCGCATGGGCGTACTCGGCTGGCGGCACATTGGGTGCAAGGGTCGGTTCGGAAATCATGTGCAGCCGCCACACATCGGGCGTGGTTTCGGCAACCGACTGGTGATGGTGCGCGAGATCGTCGACGAACACCGCGGCGCTCGGACCATATTGGTCGAGCAGCCGTGCCACGGGCGTGCCCTTGCCGCCCTGGTTGGTGAAGACGGGATAGTCGATGCCGAAAGCGCGGAGCTGTTCGACGCGGTGCGCCTGGCGATGATCCTCGAGGTTGGTCAGGATCACGACATCGGCACGCTGCGCGATCTCGGCCAGCGCCTCGCGGGCGTGCGGTACCAGAGTCTGGCGGTGCATCTCGGTATCGAAAAAGCCGCCGAGCAGCGGCCACATCTCGGTGCGCGACAGATAGCTGCCGTCGATCCGGCGCTTCATCGCATTGGAGAAATCGCCTCCATCGGCGGTGAACTCGATATCATGCGCCTCGTCGAGCCATGCGCGGAAATGGCTCACCATATGGAGCAGCACCTCGTCACAATCGGTGATGAGCAGCGGTCGGCTCATGATTCGAGCGTCCCCCCTTCCAATCGGCGCCGCGCCTCGACCAGCGCCAGCGGGGTTGCCTCGATCGCATGCGCGCAGGCGATCAGGTCGGGCTCGTGCGCCTCGAGAAAGCCGAGAATCGCGGCAAGCACGCCGTGTTCGCCCGCACGCTGGCGCAGGTCGTCGGCCGTGAGTCCGGTCAGCGCGAGCAGCCTTTGCGCGCGGTCTTCGTCCTGCAGGATCCACACCAGCGCGGCGAGCGCGAGCGACTCGGAGTCTTCCGGGTTTGTTTCAAAGGGCTTCATCGCCTAAACCGTCATCCCTCGCAGTGGGAAAGGGGCGAAGTGGCAAAAAGGGTGCTCGTTGTCGAGGACAACGAACTCAATCTCAAACTTTTCTGCGACCTGCTGCGCGCGCACGGTTTCGAGGCGGAACCCGTGCGCGATGGCCGCGAGGCGGTCGACCGTGCGCGCGCCTTCGCACCCGACCTGATCATCATGGATATCCAGCTGCCACATGTCAGCGGGCTCGAACTGATCGAGACGATCAAGGGGGACGATGCGCTCAAGGCGATCCCGATCATGGCGGTAACCGCCTATGCGGCGAAGGGTGACGAGGAGCGAATCCGCGCGCTCGGCGCCGAGGCCTATGTCTCCAAGCCGATCTCGGTGCTCAAATTCGTCGCTTCGGTGGGCGCGCTGGTTTAGCGCGTATTGCGCCAAGCCGGATCCATATCAGTGCTCCGGGCTTGACCCGGAGCCCATATCCGAAGCGACGGTGCGCCCGCCGATATGGGCTCCTGATTTCGCAGGAGCACTGATGTGCACGCTGCTCTGACGCGCACAGCAAAAGGCGCGGAGCCCTTGCGGGCGCCACGCCTTGAAATCCGCTGCAAGAAAGGAAGCGCGAGGCGCGCTTACTTGATCTTGGCTTCCTTGAACTCGACGTGCTTGCGCGCGACGGGATCATACTTGCGGAAGCTGAGCTTCTCGGTCTTGGTGCGGGGATTCTTCTTGGTGACATAGAAGAAGCCGGTGCCTTCCGAACTCACGAGCTTGATCTTGACGGTGGTCGGCTTGGCCATGACCCGAAACCCTTTGTTGCGATTCTCAAGAAAAACAAAAGCGGCGTCGCCGCCGCTCGTTCAAGGCCGCGCAAATGCGCCAAAGAGCCCCGGTTGTCAACCCCGTCGCGGACCCGCTTGACTCCTACCGCATCGCGCGCGTAACTTAACTTTATGGTTAAGTATGAAGCGCGCCATCTCGACCGCACCTTCGCCGCGCTCGCGGACCCGACGCGCCGCGCGCTGCTGCTGCAGCTCGAATCGGGTGAGGGGCGTTCGGTCAGCGAACTGGCGCGGCCTTTCGCGATGTCGCTGCCCGCGGTGATGAAGCATCTCGACGTACTCGCCGATGCCGGACTGGTCAGCCGGGCCAAGACGGGGCGTACCGTGCTCTGCCGGATCGAGGCGGGGCCGATGGAGGAGGCCATGGAATGGCTCGCGCGCTACCAGAAATTCTGGCTCGGCCAGCTCGACCGGCTCGCCGCCTTTGTCGAACAGGAGGATGCTGAATGATGCTCGACACGCGCCCGAGTCTCACGATCACGCGCCATCTCAAGGCGCCACCCGCGAAGGTCTTTGCGGCCTGGACCGACCCCGACAGGCTGCTCGGCTGGTTCGGCCCCGATCGCATCCCGGTGATCAGTGCGGAGACCGACCTGCGTGTCGGCGGCAAATACGGCATCCGTTTCCGCACCGCCGATGGCGAGGAACATTACGTCCATGGCGAATATGTCGAGCTGATCGAGAATGAGCGCCTCGTCTTCACCTGGAAATGGATCAGCTTCCCCGAACGCGAATCGCTCGTGACGGTGCAGCTGCAAGCCGCGGCCGACGGCACCGAACTCACGCTGATCCACGAGAAGCTGTTTGATGAAGAGGTCCGCGACAGCCACCATCAGGGCTGGAGCGCGTGCCTCGACAAGCTGGAGGCCTTTGTCGCCTCCCTGTGAAAGGAGCAATGCGATGACCCCCAACCAAATCGTGCCGCACGCCGAATGGATCGCGGCGCGCAAGGAGCTGCTGACCGAGGAACGGGCGTTCACCCGCGCGCGCGACGCGATGCTCGAACGGCGACGTGCGCTGCCCTGGGAACGGGTGGACAAGGATTATGTCTTCACGACCGAGGACGGCCCGAAGCGGCTCGCCGATCTCTTCCAGGGCCGCGACCAGCTGCTCGTCTATCATTTCATGCTGACCCCGGGCAGCGATCATATCTGCCCCGGCTGCAGCTTCCTGTCGGATCACGTCGATGCCGCGCGCCAGCATTTCGAGCATGCCGGCCTGTCCTTCGCCGCGGTCTCGCGCGTGCCGCTCGATTTCATCCGCAGCGTGAAGCAGCGCATGGGCTGGAGCTTCGACTGGGTTTCGTCGGAGGGAACGAGCTTCAACTTCGATTATGGCGTGTCGTTCACCCCCGAGCAGATCGCCGCGGGCGAACCGCTCTACAATTACGGCACCACGCCCGGTCTTGGTCCCGACATCCACGGCACCAGCGTGTTCGCGATGGGCGATGACGGGCAGGTCTATCACACCTATTCGACCTATGCGCGCGGCAACGAGGTGCTCGCGGGCGCTTTCGCCTATCTGGACATGGCGCCCAAGGGGCGCAACGAGAGCGGCGAGACCATGAACTGGGTCAGGCTCCACGACGAATATGAGGGCGGCGCCGCCACCGCCTGCTGCGCCAGCGCCGCCTGAGGTCTGGCGGTGCTGTGCTGCATCGCGGGCGTGGCGGCGATCGCCACGGGCGCGGCCTCGGGGCTGTTCCGGCGCTGGCGCGGCGCCCTGCTCGGCATGGTCGCGCTCGGGCTGACCAGCTTGGCGGCCTTGCATCTCGACCACTATGCGGCGCGCGCCGCGGCTCATGATCGCGACATCCTCGAGGAAATCCGTGCTACGCCGCTTTGTACCGGCGCGCCCCGCGCCTGAGCGCTTTAGCGCTTGTTAACCAAAGGCGCGCATGCTCGTCCCAAGGGGTTTCGCGGGAGCTGGGGATATGGGCATCGCCGTTGACGCATTGCTGCAGGTCAGGTCGACGCTGTGCGAGCGGATCGACCGGATCGCGATCGAATTGCCGCATCTGAGCCTCGATCAGCTTTGCGCGGGGGTCGATGACATCCGCCGCACCGCGCTCGACTATGGCCTCGATCCAGTGGTGCAGATCGCGCGCGGCCTCGAGGCGGCAATCGCCGATTCGGGGCGCGGCGCAATGGTGCTGCCCTGGCTCGACACGATGCGCGACGCCGCCGGCTGCGATCGCGTCGATCCCGAAGCGAGCGCCGCCTGGCTCGCCGCGATCAACGTCCGCATGACCGGCTGACGCCGGCCGGTCATCCATGGACGCCTTTTTCCCCGCCTTTGTCGCGGCGCTGATCGCCGAATTCGGGGACAAGACCCAGTTGCTCGCACTCGCGCTCGCGGTGCATTTCCGCCGACTTCTGCCGGTGCTCGCCGGTGTCGCGCTCGCCGCGCTCGCCAATGCCGCGCTCGCCGCGTTCGGCAGCGTGCTGGTCGCGCCGCTGCTGACGCACGATGCAGCGCTGCTGATGATGGCGCTCGCGCTCATCTTCGCGGGTGGCGGGGCCTTCTGGCCGCAAAGGGCGCCCGACCCGATCAGCGTCACCCGGCCCGGCGCGTTCCTCGTCAGCTTCGGCAGTTTCTTCATCCTCGAACTCGGCGACAAGACGCAGTTCTTCACCTTCGCGATCGCGCTGCGCTCGGGCGCGCCGTGGATGACGCTTGCGGGCGCGACGCTCGGCGTGGTGCTCGCGACGCTGCTGGCGATGCTTGCCGCAAGGGATCTCGGGCGGCTGCCCGTCACGGTGTTTCGACGCACGATCGGAGTGCTCTTCCTCATCGCCGGGTCGTGGTGCGCGGTCATGGCGCTCCGGCTCGTTTAGACGCCCGGACCGTGAATCGGGCTCCGGGGCGAACGGGCATCCGGCCTCCGATCGATCCGCTCACTCAGAGACAGCGAAATAAGTTGCCGGCAGGCGCGGAAATCCATGGGACTTTTCCGGCGCTTCGTCGTTATGCTTCCGACTCGAAATCCCCATCCCCGAACGGAGGACATGATGGCCAAAGGTGGCAAGGAAAAGCTCAAGACCCCGACCGATCTCGGCAGCAATGCCACGAAGAGCGTGGCAGATGCGCTCAATGGCATTCTGGCGGACAGCTATGCGCTGTATCTCAAGACCAAGAATTTCCACTGGCATGTGTCGGGCCCGCATTTCCGCGACTATCACCTGATGCTCGACGATCAGGCGACGCAGATTCTCGGCACCACCGACCAGATCGCCGAGCGCGTGCGCAAGACGGGCAACACCACGCTGCGCTCGATCGGCGACATCGCGCGTCGCCAGACCATCCGCGACAATGACAGCGAATATGTCACGCCCGCCGCGATGCTCGCCGAACTGCGCGAGGACAATCTCAAGCTGGTCGAGAAGTTCCACGAGGCCAAGGACATCGTCGACGCGGCCAAGGACAACGCCACCTCGGGCATCCTCGACGAATGGACCGACCTCGCCGAGGAGCGCGCCTGGTTCCTGTTCGAGGCCAGCCGCACCGCCTGACTCCAGGTTCCTCCCCAAGCACGCTTGGGGAGGGGGACCGCCGGAACGGCGGTGGAGGGGAAGCGGACTCCCGCTATGCGCCGCGACCTCCCCTCACTTGACCTGCCAGCCAACACCCCCTACTCCCCGCCCGTCACCCGGGGAGTAGCCCGCCGCGCGGATTTCGCACGGAGAACGCGTCAACATGCTTGGCCGAGAGGTCATGGCGCGTTCGGATTGGTTCTGGCCGATCCAGGCAAGACCGATGACACCTGAACCCCTGTCTTGCCGGGCAGGGGGTTCGCGGTGTCGTTGGTTCAGCCTTTTGCCCGGCCGGAACTGCGCATGGAAATCCTGCTTTCCTCGACCCTGCTCGTCGCGCTCGCCGAGATCGGCGACAAGACGATGCTGCTCGCGATCGTGCTCGCCTGTCGCTTCAAACGGCCCTGGCCGATCATCGCGGGCATCTTTGCCGCGACCATCGTCAACCATGCGCTCGCTGCCTGGGCGGGGGCGGCGGTCGCGGGGCTGCTCGACGGACACTGGTTCCGGCTTGCGGTCGCGCTCGGCTTCCTTGCAATGGCGGCCTGGACCCTCGTGCCCGACTGCATCGACGAGGATGACTCGGCATCCGCCGGCCGTTTCGGCGCCTTCTTGACCACCACCATCGCCTTTTTCGCGGCGGAGATGGGGGACAAGACGCAGATCGCGACCGTTGCGCTCGGCGCACAATATCACGCCGTCACGCTGGTCACCGCCGGCACCACGCTGGGCATGATGATCGCCAACATCCCGGCGGTCTTTCTCGGAGACCGCATCACACGCATCGTGCCCATGAACGCGGTTCGCATCGGGGCCGCGCTTGTCTTTGCGGCGATCGGCATCTGGGCGCTAATCGATCTGTTCGGCTGAGGAACAATCGCGCGCGCCCGCCGGTTCTTTTACGGGGCGTGAAGGAGGTTCCTATGTTGCGTTGGGCTCTCATCTTCCTCGTCGCCGGTCTGGTGCTGGCGGTTCTGGGTTTCGGCGGCATCGGCGGCGCGTTTGTCGAGATCGCCAAGATTTTGTTCTTCCTGGCGATCGCGGTGTTCGTGGTACTGCTCGTCCTCGGGCTGATCGCGGGCCGCAAGGTCGTCTAGCGACGCTCTCAGCGCCCATCCGGCCCGATCGTTATCAGCCAGACATCGGGCCGGGCGCCATAGCGCAGCGGCAGCACGCTGGTGCCGAGGCCTGCGGTGACGATCACCGTCTGCCCGCGATCCTCGATCAAGCCGCAGGCGAAGCGCTCGCCATAGCGCGACGCTGTGGCGAGCCGGCCGATCAGCGGCAGCACGATTTGCCCGCAATGCGTATGGCCCGCGAGGACCAGATCGACGCGGTGCGGCAGGTGCGGGACGACATCGGGGCTGTGGCTCAGCACGATCCGGGGCCCGCCCAGCGCATCGAGCGCAGCGAAGGTCGCGGCCAGATCGCCATTGTCGGTGAACGCGTCGTCGATGCCGCCGATGGCCAGCGGACCGCGCCGCTCGGCCTGATTTACGAGCAGCGTCACCCCGACCGCACCCAGCGCCTTTCTGAACGGGGCGGGATCGCGCCAATGGTCGTGGTTGCCGAGCACCGCGACCACGCCGAGCCGCGCGCGCAGCCCCTTGAGCGGGGCCACCGCCTCGACCGTGGTGTAATGCCGCGTGGCGGGGCGCTTGTCGCTCACCAGGTCACCCGCGATCAGTACGAGATCAGGCTTGAGCGCGTTCACCTGCTCCACGATTCGCGTGAGCCGTGCGGGCGGCCTGTCGGGGCCCGCGACGTGCAGGTCGCTCATCAGCACCGCACGAAGCGGCGGCGTGCCGGCGGGCCAGTCGGCTGCGGCGATCGACGCGTACCGGACCAGCGGGTCCGCCGTCGCGGTGCGATAGCCGAAGGCGAGCACCGCCGCGACGAGCAGGAGCAGGGCAAGTGCGGCGTGGCGAAGCCGGATCATTCTGGCCGGTCTAGCCGTGATGTCTGCCTTGCGCCATTCTGGGCGCGTCATGCACGCCTTCGCCGCGCTTCTTGATCGCCTGATCTACACGCGTTCGCGCAACGCCAAGCTGCGGCTGATCGGCGACTATCTCAAGACAACGCCCGATCCCGATCGCGGCTGGGCGATGGCAGCGCTCACCGGCGCGCTCGACCTGCCCGCAGTCAAGCCCGCGATCATCCGTGCGATGGTCGACGAACGCGTCGATCCCGTGCTCTTCCGCCTCAGCCGCGACTATGTCGGCGATACTGCGGAGACGGTTTCGCTGATCTGGCCCGATCCGCCCGTGCCGCCCACGGGCGAGGTCGACCTCAGCCTGTCGGGCATCGTCGACCGGCTGGCCACGCTCTCGCGCTCGGATGCGCCCGCCGTGCTCGCGGACCTGCTCGACCGGCTCTCGCCCGAGGAGCGTTTCGCGCTGCTCAAGATGGCGACGGGGGCGCTCAGGATCGGGGTCTCGGCGCGGCTCGCCAAGACCGCGCTTGCCGAGGCTTTTGCGCTCGATGTCGAGGCGGTCGAGGAGGTCTGGCATGGCCTGAAGCCCCCCTATGCCGAGCTGTTCGCCTGGGCCGAGGGGCGCGGCGAACAGCCGAGTGCGGCCAATGTGCCGGTCTTCCGTCCCTTCATGCTCGCGCATCCGCTGGAGGACGAAGCGGTGTCGCTCGACGATTTCGCGGCCGAATGGAAATGGGACGGCATCCGCGTCCAGCTCGTCCGCGTCGCGGGGCAGACGCGGCTCTACAGCCGCACCGGCGACGACATCACCCACAGCTTTCCCGAGGTCGCCGCAGCCTTTCTCGTCGAGGGCGTGCTCGACGGCGAACTGCTCGTGCGCGGCGAGGCGCAGGCCGGGGAGGCGGGCAGCTTCAACGCGCTTCAGCAGCGGCTGGGCCGCAAGGCCGTCTCTGCGAAAATGCTCGCCGACTTTCCCGCCTTCGTCCGCCTCTACGACATATTGTTCGATGGGCCCGAGGATCTGCGCGACCGCGGCTGGATCGAACGCCGCGCGCGGCTCGAAGGCTTCGTGCCCGGGCTCGACCCCGAGCGCTTCGACCTGTCCGCGCTTATCCCCGCGAGCGATTTCGACACGCTCGCCGACCTGCGCGCGGGCGCGCGCGATGCCGCGATCGAGGGGGTCATGCTCAAGCGCCGCGACAGCCCCTATGTCGCGGGGCGGCGCACCGGGCTCTGGTACAAGTGGAAGCGCGATCCGCTCACCGCCGATTGCGTGCTGATGTATGCGCAGCGTGGCTCGGGCAAGCGCTCGAGCTTCTATTCCGACTATACCTTCGGCTGTTGGACCGATGCGGGCGAGCTGCTGCCCGTGGGCAAGGCCTATTTCGGCTTCACCGACGACGAGCTCAAATGGCTCGACCGCTTCGTGCGCGGCCATACCGTCAACCGCTTCGGCCCGGTGCGCGAGGTCGAGAAGACGCTCGTGCTCGAGGTCGCGTTCGATTCGATCCACGCCTCGAAACGCCACAAATCGGGCCTCGCCATGCGCTTCCCGCGCATCGCGCGGATCCGCACGGACAAGCCTGCGGACGAGGCCGACCGGATCGAGACATTGCAGGCAATGGTCATCTGAAAAATTTCGTCGGCTGTCGATTCGCCGGACCCTCGCGCGTCATGGCGATGAAACCGCATTGCCCTGCGCAGCTGAATGCGGTTTCCCTGCAGACTGAGGAGGATACTGATGAAATATGCGCTGCTGATCTATCATGACGAACAGGCATGGGAGAATGCGAGCGAGGTCGAGAAGCAGGCCTGTTACGAGGAACATGGCAAGCTGCACGCCGCGCTCAACGCGAAAAAGGCGTGGCTCGGCGGCGAGGAGCTGCAATCGACCGCGACCGCGACGACGCTGCGCCGCAACGGCGGGGGCGACATGCTCGTCACCGACGGCCCCTTCGCCGAGACCACCGAGCAGTTCGGCGGCTTCTATCTGATCGAGGCCGAGGATCTCGACGCCGCGATCGCCTATGCGAAAATGCTTCCCGAGGGCACGGTCGAAATCCGCCCCGTCGCGGAGCACGGAGACATCGGCTGAGCGTTGCCGCCGCGGTCGAGCAGGCTTGGCGCGCGCACTGGGCGCGGCTGCTGGGTCTGCTTGCACGCCGCTTCGGCGATCTGGACCTTGCCGAGGAAAGCCTCGCCGAAGCCTTTGCCGCGGCGGCACGCGACTGGGTACGCTCGGGGGTGCCCGCCAATCCCGCCGCCTGGCTGCACATTGCGGCGCGGCGCAAGGCGTTCGACCGCTTGCGCCGTCGCGCAACCGCGGTCGAGCATGCGGAGCGGCTTGTCGGCCCGGCGGTGGAGGAAGACCTGCCCGATCCCGATGCGCTGCCCGACGAACGGCTCGCGCTGATCTTCACCTGTTGTCATCCGGCATTGGCGCCCGAGGGCCGTGTCGCGCTTACGCTGCGGCTCGTGGCGGGGCTCGCGACGCCCGACGTGGCCCGGCTCTTCCTCGTCGCGGAGCCGGCCATGGCGGCGCGGCTGACGCGTGCCAAGCGCAAGATCGCGGGTGCGCGCATCCCCTTTCGCGTGCCCGATCCCGCCGACCGGGTCGCGCGGCTCGGCGATGTGCTTTCGGTCGTCTATCTGCTCTTCACCGAGGGCTATGCGTCGCGCGCCGGCGAGGCGCTGACGCGACCCGCGCTCGCTGCCGAGGCGATCCGGCTGGGTGAACTGCTCCACGCGCTGCTCCCCTTCGAGGCGGAGGTCGCGGCGCTGCTCGCGTTGATGCGGCTCCAGCACGCGCGCCGGGACGCACGCATCGATCAGGCCGGCGCGCTCGTACTGCTCGCCGATCAGGATCGCAGCCTCTGGCACGCCGAAGAGATCGCGCGCGGCGATGCGCTGCTCGCCGCCAGTCCCGCGGCGGACGCGCCCTATCGGCTGCAGGCCGAGATCGCGGCCGCGCATTGCCGCGCGGCTACTGCCGCCGACACCGACTGGGCGACGATCGCGCAGCTCTACGCCAGGCTCGAACGGCTCACCGCCTCGCCGGTGGTGCGTTTGAACCGCGCGGTCGCGCTTGCCGAGGTTGAGGGGCCGGAGGCTGCGCTCGCCCTGCTCGAAGGCCTCGATGCGCATCTGCCACGCCATCCTCAGCTTCCGCTGGTGCGCGGCGAGCTCCTCGCGCGCGCGGGTGACGTGCCCGCCGCGATCGGCGCGCTGACCGAGGCGCTGGCGCGAGCCGGCAATATGGTCGAGCGCCGTCACATCGCGCAGCGGATCGCCACGCTCCGCGCGCCCTGATCCCGATTCAGCGAGAAAGGCCCGGCGTGCGTGCTGCGCGCCGGGCCTCTTTTCTCGCGAACCGGTGAGGCTCAGTCCTGCTTGGGGACCAGATTCACCGCGGCGTATTTGCCGCGGCGATCGACCTCGATATCGAATTCGAGGCGGTCGCCTTCGTTCAGGCTGCCCATTCCCGCGCGTTCGACCGCCGAAATGTGCACGAACGCGTCAGGCTGTCCGTCATCGCGCTGAATGAAGCCGAAGCCCTTCATCGCGTTGAAGAACTTGACGGTGCCCGTCGCCTTCTCGCCGGTGAGCTGACGCTGCGGTCCGCCCATGCCGCCGCCGCGCGGTGCTTCGCGATCGCGCGGAGGACCACGGTCCTCGACGGGAAGCGGTTCGCCCTCGATCTTCAGATCGGTCGCCGAAACGCGTCCGCCGCGGTCCACCAGCGTGAACTCGAGCGGCTGCCCTTCGGCAAGCCCGGTCAGGCCTGCCTGCTCGACCGCGGAGATGTGCACGAACACATCTTCGCCACCGTCCTCGCGGACGATGAAGCCGAAGCCTTTCTGGCCGTTGAAGAATTTGACGACGCCCTTGCCTTCGCCGACGACCTGGGCGGGCATGCCGCCGCCACGCGGGCCGCCGAAGCCGCCACCGCCGCCGCCACGCGGGCCGCCGAAGCC